>JACRGX010000103.1 GCA_016212185.1 Nitrospirota bacterium | reverse complement strand
GTCAGCCGGTGATTGTGAAACTAAGTCAGAGTGTGTTTTTGATGTGCGTATCGCTTTAGATTAAAGCGGAAGATTATTTATTCAAAATCCGCTAAGGGTGATTTTTTGCCCTTGACAAGCGGAAGCCTTATAAGTGTTATGCCTTCCTTCTTAATAATCTTCTTCCTGCCAAAAGAGTTCCGCCAGTAACAAAGAGAATAGAGCTTATGGGTTCGGGGACGACAGCCAGTCGAAGCGTTGTTTCTGAAGTTGCAGGAAACCCAATTCCGTTAGCGCCAAGGGGAGGAATATGGGTAGTATGATGATCCTTCACAATGCCTATCAGCTGTCCATCATCCTTAAGCGCTGCAAGAATTGCCGCACTATTAGCAGGACTTCCCGTAATTGTTTGGGTAATATAAACACTGTCTTCTTCTAATGAATCACCCGGTAGGCCAAATCCATTCAAATAAATACCAGTGTCAATATCATCAAGAAACAAGGTCAGACTATTAAAATCAAAATCTCCGGGAGCTGTGTCGCCATCTCCCATCGTTAGAGTAACTTCTATAATTCCGATGGAATTAAGTTGTAAATAGTCCTGTCCTCTGAAATCCCATGGAGTTAAAGGATTTGTCAAAGCCCACTCAAAAGCATTTTCATTAACACCACTTTGAAATACAGTGGAAGAAATTTGTGCTTCGACATCACCTACCTTTAAAATCAAACAGAATATTATTACTGCTGTTATTAGAATTGATATCTTACGCATTCCCTGAGCGGAGCGAAGGGGGAACAAGTTATTAGACAGTTTATTAGTCCGGTTAGTCAATTATGAGAAGTATAACAAAAAGGCTTGATTCGGTCAATGGCTGGCAACTGCCTGAAAGAATTATTGAATTATGTATTGAATATCATTATACTTTGTTAAATGACTAATATTCATTTTGGAATATTAGTTATACGCTTACAATTCAATGCAGCCGATACCAAATAATATTTTGACGCAATTTGATGCCGTTCTGATTAAGTCGCACCGGAAAATATTTAGGAGGGCAATATCCCGTCAGTTTACGGCAATACTTCAGGTTTAAAAAAGGGCGACCTCAGGGCGGTTGAGCGGATTTACCGCAGGCGCATTCCGAGGGATAAAGCCCTTACGCTTGAGCTTGCAAATTATATGGCGGAATGTTCTGCGGTGACCGGCAGGCAGATAGGCGTGCTTGCCGACAGGGACGGTAATGTCTGTTATGTGATTATCGGCGACGCAAAGGGCATTTTTATCCCTGAACTTGCCGATTATCCGCTCGGAAGAAGAGTTCTGAGGGGGCTCAGGCTTATTCATACTCATCTGAAAAACGAGCCTGTAAGTCAGGATGATTTGACCGACCTCTCGCTGTTAAGACTGGATGCGCTCATTGTGATAGGCATTAAAGGCGAGACTCCCGACAACATTCAGCTTGCCTATCTTCTTCCGCCGGGTTCAAAAAAAAATTATGAGATAAAGAACATTCCTTTTCAAAGACTTGAGGCAGTGTTAGGAGATTTTGATGTAATGGTGTCCAATATTGAGAATGAGATGCAGGACGCCATTTATTCCTCCGGCAGGAAAACCTCAGGCATAGACGCAAAAAAAGAGCGCGCAATTCTCGTAAGCGTTTCAACCGGCTTGAGGTCTGAACAGGAAGATTCAATGGAAGAGCTTAAAGAACTTGCAGATTCAAGCGAGGTGCTGGTTCTTGATACAGTTATTCAAAGGCCCAAGCAGATAAACCCCAAGTACCTGATGGGCGAGGGGAAAATAAAAGAGCTTGTGATTAATGCCCTGAATAAGGGCGCTACCATGCTGATTTTTGACCAGGACCTCAACCCATCACAGATAAAAGCCATCAGCGACATCACAGAGTTAAAGGTCATAGACCGCTCACAGCTTATTCTGGATATATTTGCAAGGCGCGCTCACAGCAGGGACGGAAAGGTGCAGGTTGAACTGGCCCAATTGCATTACAGGCTTCCGATGCTTACCGGAAAGGGGACTGCAATGTCACGGCTGATGGGCGGAATCGGCGGGAGAGGTCCCGGTGAAATGAAGCTTGAAGTTGACAGGCGCAGGGTCCGGGACAGAATTAACCTGCTTGAGAAACAGCTTGAGAGCCTGAAGCGGGCAAGACAGCAGAGAAAAACACAGAGGATAGAAAGCGGGATACCGATTGTTTCAATCATAGGCTATACGAATGCGGGAAAATCAACTCTTCTTAACAACCTCACAAGGAGCAAGACCTTTGTGGAAGACAAGATGTTTGCAACCCTTGACACTGCAAGCAGGAGGCTCAGATTTCCAAAGGAGAGGGATGTTATAATTACTGATACAGTCGGATTTATACGCGACCTGCCTGAGGACCTTGCATCTGCATTCAGGTCCACGCTGGAAGAGCTTGAGGATGCGGACCTGCTGCTGCATATTGTGGATATATCAAACCCGAGATTTGAACAGCATATAAAGTCGGTTGAGAATGTATTAGCTGATCTTGTGCTTTCACAAAAACCGCAGGTTTTGGTTTTTAATAAAACTGATTTATTGGACAGCGGGGAGGCTGAAGGTATTTGCAGGAGATTCGACGGGATTGCAATTTCAGCCTTAAAGCCGGAAACTTTTAACCGCCTGCTGAATGAAATAGAAACCAGATTATGGCATTAATTGAATGGATAGCGAGCGTATTCCCTGTGGTCTTGCCACAGGGAAGATCAATATTTGCTATTTCCCCCGGATTGTGAAACAAATAATAAATGAAATAACTGTCCGCTCTGTCCTTTCAAAGTCCGGCATCCCCGGCGCAAAGTATTGTATTAACCCTTATGCCGGCTGCGCCCATGCCTGCAAATACTGCTATGCCGTTTTCATGAAGCGGTTTACAGGGCATATGGAGCCGTGGGGGAGTTTTGTTGATGTGAAAATCAATGCCCCGGAGGTATTAAAGAGACAGCTTAAGCGCGCCGATAGAGGCAGTATAATCATGAGTTCAGTGACTGACCCATATCAGCCGGTTGAAGCAAAATACATGATTACAAGAAAATGCCTTGAGGTCTTGGCATTATTTCAATTTCCGGTGGACATACTTACAAAATCCCCTCTGGTGCTTAGAGATATTGATGTGATTTCAAAACTCAAAAATGCAGATGCCGGTCTGACAATAACAACCGACGATGACGGCATGAGAAAAATTTTTGAACCCTGCGCTCCGCCAATTCAGGCGCGTATTGAGGCGTTGAAACAATTGCATAATAGGGGGATTAAAACCTATGTCTTTATAGGACCTGTGCTTCCGATGAATCCTGATTCCCTTGTAAAACATATACGCCCTTATGCGGACAGTATTTTGATAGACAGAATGAATTACGAATCAAAGGTCAAATATCTTTGTAAAAAACACAGGATAGAAAAATGGCTGGATGACGAATTTATTGAAGAGATAATCGCAAGGCTTGTGAAGAATTTTTCAGATAAAGAAGTAATTGTATGCTGAGCGGTTAAATGGATAGCGAGCGAATATGAAAAATTCCTTACATTAGATTCCCTGTTGTCTTGCATACGGGGAAGATCAATTGACAAGCAGTATTTTTATAATGTACTTTATAAGTTCTCCGTAATTGCTGATTGCTCATTGATAACCATTAAACAATATGCGGGCCTATAGCTCAGTTGGTTAGAGCGCACCCCTGATAAGGGTGAGGTGAGTGGTTCGATTCCACTTAGGCCCACCATACAGACTTTGCCTGTGATAAAATCTGAGTTAAAAGTGAAAAGTTGTTAGTTCTGGTTTTTTTGTTTTATACTAGTAACAATTAACTAATAACTTTTAACTCAGAAATTCGCGAGTGAATTTTTCCCGGGGGTGTAGCTCAGTTGGGAGAGCGCCTGCTTTGCAAGCAGGAGGTCATCGGTTCGATCCCGTTCACCTCCACCAATTTTTTAATTTCAGAAGTAAGATAGGGTTGTTGATTTGAAGAGGAGAGCGTCCCGACAAGTCGGGAAGGTCATCCCGACGATTCGGGATCCCGTTCACCTCCACCATTTTTTTGCCTCCGGCAAAAAAATGGAATTAGGAGTTAAGAGTTAAAAGTTAAAAGTGAAGAGTTAAGAATTAAACCGGATGGTTTTTGTGGTTGCTTTTTTTAATTTATTTTTGTTATATTATCTATACGCTAAAATTTTCCGGTGGCGTTGCCGGAGGTGTCACACCCGTTCCCATCCCGAACACGGAAGTTAAGCCCTCCAGGGCCGATGATACTTGGATCGTGAGGTCCTGGGAAAGTAGGTCGCTGCCGGATTTAAGATTAAAAAAGAGTCCCGAATAATCGGGACTCTTTTTTAATTGTCTTCAGGCGCTTCACACTATAAAAATTTTAAATTTATAAATTTATATTTATGACTTGACATAAAAGACTGTCTGAATTAACATACTTTTTCAATTTTACCGGTAAGCTGTAAACATGGAGGGGGATTATGCACGAAGCGCCGTTGTTAGTGCCGTCCATAATTGGAGAGCCGGCATTTGTAACTTATTCGTGGGTTGCCATGGCATTTCTCTTAGGTGTTTCCATTCTTGTAAGGTCCTCGCTTAAACTTATCCCGCAGGGCGTGCAAAATATTGTTGAGGCTGTGGCTGAAATGCTTTTGAATCTTGCCGAGAGCAATATAGGGCATATGGGAAGATTTTTTTTCCCGCTTATTGCAACCCTCGGCATGTATATAATGGTTTGTAATTTCCTGGGGCTTATTCCCGGTTTTGAGGCGCCCACGAGCAACATAAATACAACGGCGGCGCTGGCTATCCCGGTATTTTTCGCAACACACTATTACGGTATTAAAATCCATAAATTCAGTTATATTAAACATTTTGTGGGCCCGATGAGGTCTATCGTTGCCCTGCCCCTGATGCTTCTTATGTTTTTTATTGAGCTTATCGGTCATATCGCAAGGCCTTTGACATTGTCGGTGCGGTTATTCGGCAATATGATTGCAAAACATAAGATACTGCTGATACTGGGGCTTCTTGCGCCTGCCGTTGTACCGACGGCTGTTTTAGGGCTGGGTGTTCTTGTTTCTGTAATTCAGGCATTTGTTTTTGTTTTGCTCACAACACTTTATCTTGCTGGCGCAGTTGAGGAATCCCATTAATAAAATGTCAATTACGAAAGGAGGAGAAATGAAAAAAATTCTGTCTGCGGTTCTGCTTGCCGGTATGCTTGTATGTCTTTTAGCCCCAATAGTCTTTGCTGAAGCATCTCCAAAGGAGGCGGCAAAAGAAGAGGCTGTCAGCGACGGTAAGATGGGTTATTACGGCATGGCTGTTCTGGCCTGCGGTTTGGCAATTGGTCTTGGCGCTTTTGGAACAGGCATCGGACAGGGAATAGGACTTAGCAAGGCTGCAGAAGGCGTTGCAAGAAATCCGGCGGCTTCCGGCAAAATTACGACCACGCTTATTATCGGTCTTGCCATGATTGAGTCCCTCTGTATCTATGCCCTTGTTGTGGTTCTTATAGTCCTTTTTGCAAAACCATTCGGTTTCTAAGAAAATCCTCTCACAGTTTTTCCATGGAAAGGCAGGGAAATCCTGCCTTTCTTATTTTAACTCGTAATTCCCTGTAGCTTGCTACAGGGTTACCATATTTCTGTCATTCTGGCTTGTCCAGAATCTTTCTTTTCGGAAGGATTCCCGACAAGCGGGAATGACCAAAAAAGAAATATTCAATTCTATGATACCCTGCAGTTTGCTGCAGGAAGGTTCATTTTCCATGCATAAAAAATGTTATTATATAAATTACATAATTTGTGATTAACAGGAGGCGTTTTGGGACTTTTTGACAGGTTAAAACAGGGACTTTCAAAGACAAGGAAGAATCTTGTTGAAAAAACCGAGCAGTTATTTTACAGGAGGGTTGTTGATGAAAAGCTCCTTAATGAGCTGGAAGACCTTCTCATAATGGCGGATGTGGGGCCGGGAGCGTCGGCGGATATAATTTCAGCATTAAAAGAAAAGGTTAAAAAGGGTGAAATTCCGGATACCGTGGAGCTTAAAAAAGCCCTGAAGGACGAAATTAAGAAAATAATCCGGGACGGCTCCGGAATTAATATCACTGCTGACAGGCCTTATGTAATTCTTACCGTAGGCGTTAATGGAACTGGCAAAACTACCACTATCGGCAAGCTTGCCGGCCGTTTTGCAAATGAGGGGCTTAAGGTAATCCTTGCCGCAGGGGACACCTTCAGGGCGGCTGCCATAGAACAGCTTGAGATATGGGCCGGAAGGTCAGGGGCGCAGATAGTAAAGCATAAAAGCGGCGCAGACCCGGCGGCGGTTGCGTTTGATGCCGTTGTTTCCGCGAAGGCAAAAAATGCTGATGTGGTCATTGTTGATACAGCCGGAAGGCTTCATACAAAGATTAATTTAATGGAGGAATTAAAAAAGGTAAAACGCGTAATCAGCAGGGAACTGCCGGCTGCGCCCCATGAAGTCCTGCTCGTCGTTGATGCAACTTCCGGGCAAAATGTAATACATCAGGCCAAGATATTCAGCGAAACGGTCCATATAACCGGTATTGCGCTAACAAAACTTGACGGCACTGCAAGGGGAGGGATCATTATAGCCATAAAAAAGGAGCTTAATATCCCTGTCAAATTGATAGGAATCGGGGAAGGCATAGATGACCTTAGGGATTTTAATGCAGATGAATTTGTTGACGCATTATTTGAATGACTCAAATGAATAGCGAGCGTATTCCGTGGTCTTGCCACGAGTTAAGCGAGCGAATAGGATAAAGAAATTTCTTTCATTAGATTCCCTGTGGTCTTGGCACAGGGAAGATCAATATGCGGCTAAGGCGTAAGAACTCTTTACAAGCCATATGGTGTGTGATAGACTAATAATATAATGAAGGGCAAGCTGCTGTTAGTTTTATCCATAGTATTGGCCCTTGTGTTTTTTCTCATACTGAGTTACAGGGAAAACAGTGTAAAACCACGGTCTTCATATAAGACGTCCGCTATAAAAGGCTTTCATTTAGCCCGTAAGGCTGGAGATAGGATTAAATGGGAACTTACTGCAGAAAGCGCTGACTTTCAGGAAGGGAATAACGAAATTTTCCTCAGTGATATAACCGTGAAAATATATCAGGAGAAGGAAATAATCCTTACCGGAGGCAAGGGAAATTACAGCGTGCAGGAGAAACTGCTTGAAATAGGCATGCCTGTGGAGATAACAATGGACGGGTCTGTATTGACTACAAACTCCCTGACATGGCACGGCGAGGATGAAGTGATGACAACCCGTGATAATGTCAGCCTTAAAGGCAAAAACTTTTTAATGCAAGGCAAGGGGCTTACGGTAAATGTAAGCGACAGGAAGGTAAAGGTATTGAAAGATGTCCAGGGCATATTTTATCGCTAAAATAATTTTTATTATTATAATTTTTGCCGCCAATGCTATGGCGTCGGCTGTTGCCGTCTCCGGCGAGAAAAAGCCGTTAGTCATTACTTCAGATACGCTCATGGCGGACAATAAGACCAATACAGCCGTCTTTGAGGGCTCTGTGGTGGCAAAAACCGATGATATAGTAATGCACTCCGATAAGATGACGGTCTTTTATGATAATTCAGAGGGAAAAGTATCAAAAATATATGCATCGGGAAATGTGAAGGTTCATAAGAAAGAACGCGTCATTTTTTCAAACGAGGCAACATATCTGGACGAAGAGGGGAAGATTATTTTTACGGGCGAGCCGCGGGCGGTTGAGGGAGAAAATATTATTACGGGTACACAAATAATTTACTACCTTAAAGATGACCGCTCTGTGGTTGAAGGCAGTAAGGTATTTATGAAGAGCAGCCAGCAGACAAAGAAATAATGCATACATTAGAGGTCAAAAATCTTAAAAAAAACTACCACGGCAAAGAAGCTGTCAGGGACATCAGCATAAATATTAATTCAGGAGAAATAGTAGGTTTGCTCGGACCAAACGGCGCAGGGAAGACAACCACATTTTATATGGTGCTGGGACTCATCACGCCGGACAGCGGAGCGGTTTTTCTTGACGGTGAAAACCTCAACAGCTCTCCCATGTATAAAAGGGCAAAAAAAGGGATAGGCTATCTTCCGCAGGAAGCCTCTATTTTCAGAAAACTGAGCGTTGAGGATAACATCAGCGCCGTTCTTGAGGTGTCTGAAGACGGGAAGACGAATAACGGCGGCAGGCTTAAAGATATTCTTGAAGAGTTTAAATTAACTCCCTTTGCAGGGAGGCTCGGGTATCAGCTTTCGGGCGGCGAGCGCAGAAAGGTTGAAATAGCAAGAGTTCTGGCATTAAATCCGCTGTTTATTCTGCTTGATGAACCTTTTGCAGGGATAGACCCCCTTGCAGTGATAGAATTAAAAAAAACAATAGAACAACTTAAAGAAAAGGGAATAGGGCTGATAATAACGGACCATAATGTAAGGGAGACGCTTTCAATAACCGACAGGGCTTATATAATCAGCGACGGCAGTATCCTTGCACACGGCCAACCGGAGGTTTTAGTTTGCAATGAAGGTGTAAGAAGAAACTACCTTGGAGAGGATTTCAGGCTCTGATGGCATTAGAAAATAAACTTGAACTAAAACTGAGCCAGAAGCTGGTGCTGACGCCGCAGCTTCAGCAGTCCATAAAACTCCTGCAGCTTCCGCAGCTTGAACTTTCCCAGAATTTGGCGCAGGAACTAATGGAAAATCCTTTTCTTGAAGAAGTTTTTGAAGGTCCTTCTGATGATTCAGAGGCGCCGGCGGCTGCAAAAGAGGAGGAAGCCCCACAGGAGGCTCATGACGATACCGAAGTTCCTCTGGAAAGGATATTTGACTTTACAACAAGCGACTATTTTGATGAAAGGGCAAGCGACGGCAGGGATCTCGGTTATTTTAACGATGCTGACCCGTTGCCTACTTTTGAGTACAGCAACAAAAGGCCTGACCTGAGCGAGCATCTGCTATGGCAGTTGAGGCTTTCCCGTGAGTCAGAACCGGTTGGCAGGGCGGCAGAAATAATTATCGGAAACCTTAATGATGACGGCTATCTTTTGGCATCAATGGAGGAAATGGCCGCGGCAGCAAATGTTGATGCTGCAACGATTGAGGAAGCTCTTGCCTTTATCCAGAATTTTGACCCGTCAGGTGTTGGGGCAAGGGACTTGCAGGAGTGTCTGCTCCTTCAGATAAAACCGTTAAAACTGGGAAACACCCTTGTTGACAAAATTCTTAGGGAGGGATTCTCTGAGCTTAACAGCAAAAAGTATAAACAGTTAGCCTCTAAATTTAAAGCGTCTATTGATGATGTTCTGGTAGCAGTAAAAATTATTGAGGGGCTGGACCCAAGGCCCGGCAGGAATTACTCAAATACCGATGCAATACATATAACACCCGATGTATATGTTGAAGAATTAGAAGGCAAGTTTATTATAATACTCAATGACGAGGGCGTTCCCAGGCTCAGGCTGTCAAATTATTACAAGAGACTTTTGAAAAACAAGAATTCATTATCTGAGGAGGAAAGGAAATTCCTTGATGAAAAAATGCGTTCTGCCATGTGGCTGCTTAAAAGCCTTGACCAGAGGAACAAAACGATTTACAGAGTAACTGAAAATATTTTGAAATTTCAGGAAGAATTTTTCAGAAAAGGGATAAGATATCTTAGACCAATGATCCTCAAGGATGTAGCATTAGACCTGGAACTGCATGAAAGCACAATCAGCAGGGTGACGTCCAATAAATACCTGCAGTGCCCCAGAGGTCTTTTCAGCTTCAGATTCTTTTTCAGTAATGCCGTGCCCGGGAGGGACAATGTCTCCGCTACAACGGTTAAGGAAATTATAAAGGATCTGATAGAAAAAGAGGACCCTAATGCCCCGCTTAATGACAAACTTATTGTTGAAACGCTCAGAAGCAGAAGTATAAATGTTGCTCACAGGACCGTTGCAAAATACCGCGATGAGATGAAGATACAGTCTCATGCAAGGCGCAAAAAAAGATTTTAGGGGGATTAAACTTATTTGAAAGGAGGAAATCAATGAACGTAATCATTACGGGCAGACACATGGAGCTGACGGAGAATTTAAAGAAGTATGCAGAGGATAAAATGAAAAAATTCAATAAATATTCCGGCAATATTACCGAAGCCACGGTAACCCTTGGCGTGGAGAAATACCGGCATAAGGTGGAAGTGCTTTTAAAGATCAACGGCATGCAGATACAGGCGGAGAGCATTACCGGCGAAATGTATACATCCATTGATGATGTTGTGGAAAAACTTGAACATCAAATTAGAAAATATAAGGAAAAGACTGTTTCCCACAGAAAAAACGAGGAAAAAACCAGGACGGCCCCTGAATTAAAAGAACAGAGGACTGTGGACATAAAGAGGAGAACATTTGATGTAAAGCCGATGAGTCCTGAAGAGGCGGCGATGCAGATGCAGCTTCTTGATAAAAATTTCTTTGTCTTTGCAAATGCCTCTTCCGGAGATATTAATGTCATGTATAAAAGGAGAAACGGCGACCTGGAACTTATTGAGCCTATTAGATGAAAACTCCTAAGACCAGGCGCCTCTTTACAGTTATCCTGACGGGTCTTTCGGGCGCAGGCAAATCTGTTGCGCTTAACGCCCTTGAAGACAGCGGTTTTTTCTGTGTTGACAACCTTCCCACATCGCTCATAAAGTCGTTTGCTGACCTGTGCTGCAAGACCCCTTCAATTACAAGAATTGCTTTCGGCATGGACGTCAGGGAAAGAAAGTTTTTAGCCGATTTTTCAGGAACAGTTTTGGCCTTGAAAAAGAAGCATAAGGTGGAAATTATATTTCTTGAGGCGGCGGAAAAGGTCCTTATAAGAAGGTTTAAGGAGACAAGACGGCCTCACCCTCTTGGATTCAAGGACCTGAGGAAGGCAATTGACAGGGAACGCGGTTTGATGTCTGATATACGCAAGGCGGCAGACAGAATCATTGACACGTCGCCTTTAAGCCCGCATGATCTGAGGAGGGTCATTAAAAAAATATATACGAAGGAGGAGGCAAGGCCGCTGTCAGTTACGCTTATATCCTTTGGTTATAAATACGGCATTCCTGCTGAGGCTGATCTTCTGTTTGACGTAAGGTTTCTGCCGAATCCGAATTTCATAGAAGGACTGAAACATCTTGCCGGGACAACCCCAAAACTCAGGAAGTTTGTGCTTACACAGCAAGATACAAGGCCTTTTCTTGACAGGCTCTATTCGCTGTTAAATTATATTATCCCGCTTTACGCCCAGGAGGGACGGAGTTACCTGACTATCGGCATCGGCTGTACAGGCGGCAGGCACAGGTCGCCTGCGCTTATTGAGGAAATTAAAAAATTCTTCAGGAATAAAAAGATTGCGGTAATGGTAGTTCACAGGGATCTGGGGTAAAGTGAATAATAAAAGCATATATGCCCTCAAAACTTTAAGAAAACAACATGATTATTATCTGTCATGCTGCAAAAAGTTTTAAGTATTTGCTTTGAACTATTTGTAAAAGGCAGCCTGACTTTAAGGTGTTGCCTTAAAGTTTTTCAAACATATATGCCTTTATTATATAAATGCGGGATTAAAGATTTAAGTTTTTTAAATTCCTGTCTTTCGCGGGCCCGTAGATGGTTGCTGCAAAGGGGCTGTCGTTTGTCAGCCTTTCAGCGAGTGATTTTATCTCTTCAAGCGTAACGGCTTCTACTGCTTTTATTATCTTCTGCGGAGAGAAATACTGTCCGTAATATATTTCCTGCCTGGCTATATTTGTCATTTTATTGTTTGTGGACTCAAGTACAAGGATAAGATTGCCTTTAAGCTGATCCTTGGCCCTCCGGAGTTCGTCGGTAGTAATGGTGGAGGAAAGATTTCTCATTTCACCGGTTATGAGATTGACAACTTCTTTGGCGTGGCGGTTATCAGTTCCCGCATAAACGGCCCACAGGCCCGTATCATAATAAGCCGCATTGAATGAGTAGATTGAATAGGCAAGCCCTCTTTTTTCTCTTATTTCCTGAAACAGCCTGGAACTGACACCGGCGCCTAATATTGTATTCAGAAGATGCATTGTATAACGTTCTTCGCTTCCCTGAGGCAGTCCTTTTAAGCCAAGGCATATGTGTGTTTCCTGCAAATCTTTATGTACTGCATGCAGCCCTCCGGTGAATTTTACCGGGACCTCCTGCTTTACCTCAGAGTGTCTTTTTAACCGGCCTATTCCCTGATTGAGGCTGTCAATAACTTTCTTTTCCCTGAGATTGCCGGCGCAGGCAATTACAATATCCTTTTTACCGTAGTACTTTTTTATATGATTTGTCAGGTCATTTCTTGTAAAGGTCTTTATTACAGCCTCTTTGCCCAGAATGGTCTGCCCCAGCCCCCTTTTGCCCCATACATTTCTGCAGAATATGTCATGAATGTGGTCGTCGGGAGTGTCCTCAACCATTTTTATTTCTTCCATTATTATGCCTTTTTCTTTTTCAATATCTTCATCGGGGAAAGTGGAATTAAGAAACATGTCTGTCAGGAGGTCCAGCGCCTTTCCTATATATTCATCAAGAATCTTTATATAAAAAGTTGTGCTCTCCCGCGAAGTAAAGGCGTTCAGTTCCCCTCCGATGGAGTCTATTCCCACAGCGATTTCACGGGCTGTTCTTTTTTTTGTCCCCTTAAAGACCATATGTTCAAAGAAGTGGGAGATGCCGTTTTTATCCGCAGGTTCGTGCCTTGCGCCTACTTTTACCCATATTCCGATGCACACGGACTGGGTATCTTTTGAGGTTTCAATGACTACAGGTATGCCGTTGTCAAGAAGTATTTTTTTATACATGTTAATTCAAAAATTCCTCGAAGCTTTGCTTCGGGTTAAGCTCCGTACTTTGCTTGTCATTCCCGCGGAGACGGGAATCCTTCTTTTTTACTTACTCAAGAAAAGATTCCGGACAAGCCGGAATGACGATTTAGATACCTCGTCCCGAAATGTCGGAACTGCGGGGTAGTTTATTATGATTGAAATTAAATGATGTCATTATCATGTATTCTGTATCAGTTTTACTGCGCCGCCGGCGTCTTTTCTTTCATTGCATCTTTTCTGCTGAGCCGTATGCGTCCTGTCTTGTCTATCTCAATTACCTTGACCAGGATTTCATCGCCTTCGTTAATTTCGTCCGTGACTTTTGCAATTCGCGTATCTGAAATTTGAGATATGTGAACCAGTCCTTCAGTCCCCGGGAAGATTTCCACAAAGGCCCCGAAATCAACAACCCTTTTCACCTTTCCCATGTAAATTTTTCCCAGTTCAGCATCTGCGACGATACCTTTTATAATATCTATGGCTTTTTGCGCTGAGGTTTCATCTATTGAGGCAATATTGATATGACCGGTGTCATCAATGTCAATCTTAACGCCTGTCTGCTCTACTATTCCCCGGATGACCTTGCCGCCCGGTCCGATTACTTCCCTTATCTTGTCAGTCTTTATCTGCATCGTGAAAATTCTTGGCGCATGTGTTGAAAGATTTTCCCTCGGGCCCGCGAGAATTTCAGACATTTTGCCGAGAATATAAAGCCTGCCTTTTCTGGCCTGCTCCAGCGCAGTTTCCATTATTCCTCTTGTTACGCCGCTTATCTTAACATCCATTTGAAAGGCCGTAATGCCTTCCTCAGTGCCTGTGACCTTAAAATCCATATCTCCGAGGTGGTCTTCAAGACCCAGGATGTCCGTGAGGACCACCACCTTCGCGCCTTCCTTTATAAGGCCCATTGCAATGCCTGCCACCGGCGACTTTATGGGAACGCCTGCATCCATGAGTGCAAGGCTTCCTCCGCATACAGTTGCCATAGACGATGAACCATTTGATTCAAGTACGTCTGCGACTATCCTAATGGTGTAGGGGAAGTCTGTTTTTTGAGGGAGTAGCGCCTTAAGCGCTCTCTCTGCCAGCATTCCGTGACCTATTTCCCTTCTGCCGGGTCCGCGCAGGGGTTTGACCTCTCCAACGCTGAACGGAGGAAAGTTATAATGAAGCATAAAGGTTTTTTTTGACTCGCCCTCCAGGGCGTCAATCCTCTGCTCGTCTTCTGAGGTCCCGAGCGTAACTATGGCAAGGCACTGTGTTTCTCCTCTTACAAAAAGCGCTGAGCCGTGTGTCCGCGGGAGGATTCCGACATCGGCGCTTATTTTCCTGATTTCATCAGGCTTGCGGCCGTCGGCCCTTATGCCTTTCTCAAGGATCATATTTCTGACGAGATCTTTTTCCAGAGCGTTAAAAACAGAGGAGATGTCTTTTGATATATCCGTTTCCCCTGTGTTCAAGGAAGTGATGACGTCTTTAAGTATTGCATCGAGGGTATCCTGCCTTCTTAATTTGTCAGGCACCGTAATAGCTTCTTTTACTTTTGCTAAAGCAAGATTTGAAACTGAATTTAAAAGCTCTTTATTAATGACAGGGGGGGTGACAGCGGTCTTCGGCTTGCCTATCATTGATATAAGCTGTTTTTGAAGATCAATAATTCTTTTTATTTCCTTATGTGCGGCATCAATAGCCTCAAGCAGGGTGGTTTCACTGATGATTTCAAGCCCTCCGCCTTCCACCATGACAACCGCATCCTCTGTGCCGGCAATAACCAGGCTGAAATCGCACTCAGCGGTTTCCTTTAAGTCTGGGTTTATGACAAAGGCGCTGTCAATTATTCCAATCCTTACGGCTCCGACCGGGAATTCCAACGGGATAGGTGATATGCCGAGGGCGGCTGACATTCCGATGATGCCTAATACATCCGATATGTTTTCGTCGCCGTAAGATAATACGGAAACAATCCCCTGAGTTTCCCTATAGAAGCCGTCCGGGAAAAGCGGTCTCAGCGACCGGTCAATCAGCCGGGAAGTAAGCACTTCTTTTTCGCTCGGCTTCCCTTCGCGTTTAAAAAAGCCTCCGGGAATTTTGCCAGCCGCATATGCCTTTTCCTGATAATCAATCGTGAGGGGGAAAAAATCTAAACCTTCTTTTTCTTCCTTCTTGGCTACTGCCGTGGCTAATATGACTGTATTGCCGTATCTGGCAATTATTGAGCCGTCTGCCTGTTTTGCGAAGAGTCCTGTTTCAAGAATAAGGGTCTTGCCCTGAACTTCAAGTTCAACCTTTGTCATTTGCTATTTTTTCAATCCAAGCTGTTCGACAACCGTGTCATACCGTCCCTTATTATTCATCTTCAGATAATCCAGCAACCTGCGCCTCTGTCCGACGAGCTTTAAAAGCCCTCTCCGGGAGTGATGGTCTTTTTTATGAAGCCTGAAATGTTCTGAAAGTGAGTTCAACCGTTCGCTTATTATTGCAATTTGAACCTCAGGGGAACCTGTATCGGTCTCATGTACCTTGAACTTGTTGATTATCTCGTTTTTCTTTTCCTTGCCTAAACCCATACTTGTAATGTTGAGCGTATTCAACAATCTCCTTTCATTTTTGCGAATTGGATTATTGTAGCATATTGATAAAAATTAAGTAAACCCCCATTAATAAAGTTCCGAATGGGAACGCGATAAAACTTCCCCGCTGCAGAGGCAGTGAGCTATCCTAAAGTTTCCCATCCCTTGACGGGAGGGGATGAAGGGGAGTGTGAACATAGCATCTTAAACACCCCCACCCACACCCTCCCCCGTAAAAGGGGGAGGGAAGTAAAGGGGCGCGGAAAAGCAAAGAAGGGAAATTATCATTGCAGGAGAAGCAAAGCATTCCCGTCATAATAAATTGATTTTTAGTATAATAAATGTTTACAGTAATCATCTTAAAATTATCCGGGGCGTAGCGTCCCGACCTGTCGGGAGTAGCGCGCCTGACGCAGATTGTTCAGAGATATTTGAAAATATAAAATTATCCGGGGCGTAGCGCAGCCTGGTAGCGCGCCTGCTTTGGGAGCAGGATGTCGGAGGTTCGAATCCTCTCGCCCCGACCATGCAAATTTTGCGGAGCAAAATTTGCAGTTGACAGTTAACAGTTGACCGTTGATAGCAAGACAAAAACTTTTTTAAACCGATAACTGTGAACCGTCGACGGTGAACTGTCATCTGTGAACTGTTAACTAAATAGCGCCTGTAGCTCAGTTGGAAAGAGCAACTGCCTTCTAAGCAGTGGGCCAGGGGTTCGAATCCCTTCAGGCGCATAGCAAATTTCACTTTGTGAAATTTGCAGTTATTATTGAATACAGCATAAGAAATGTCCCACGTGTGTCATTCCCGCGAAGGCGGGAATCCAGTTGTTTCCTTCTGGATTCCGGGTCAAGCCCGGAATGACAAAAATTAGTAGAATTGCTTTTTATTCATTATTTTTTTACTATTAACTGTTCACTAATCACTGTTGTACAATGGTGAGTGTAGCTCAACTGGCAGAGCATCTGACTGTGGCTCAGAGGGTCGCGGGTTCAACCCCCGTCACTCACCCCAATTTAGTTGACAGTTAACAGTTGACCGTTGATAGTAGGACAAAAACTTTTTTAAATTGATAACTGTGAACTGTCATCTGTGAACTGTTAATTGTGAACTGTGAACTAAATAGCGCCTGTAGCTCAGCGGATTAGAGCATCGGCCTCCGGAGCCGAGGGTCGGGGGTTCGAATCCCTTCAGGCGCGCCATATAAATTTTGCAATGCAAAATTTCAGCAGTTAGGTATTAGTTGTTGGGGATTAGTTAATGGAGAATAGTTTTTTAAAATCTGTTCTTTTAACTAACAACTAACCCCTAATCCCTAATAACTGTCGTTATCGGGCCGTTAGCTCAGTTGGTAGAGCAGCTGACTCTTAATCAGCGGGTCGCTGGTTCGAATCCAGCACGGCTCACTTTTTTACCCTTATTCGGAGACCTTAAAGAATGATGACACTACGGCAGTTTTCTTCTAAGCCAAGAACTATTCCAGCGGTCACATCATGGTATCTATCTGACCTTGGTGAATCACGGGGAAGACAGGAACTATTTACCAAACAGGCGCCGCAGAGGCTCAAAGCCTTGCGTGAACACGCATTGATAGAAAGCGCAGTCTCATCTAATCGTATTGAGGGTGTGACTGTAGACCAGACACGTGTCCGTACAATCGTACTGGGCAAAACACACCTTCGTGATCGTGACGAGGAAGAAGTTAGGGGTTACCGGAATGCCCTGAAACTTATTCATGAACAAGGCAGTAAGTTGAAAGTATCTGAGGACACTATTCTCAAACTGCACAAATTAATACGTGGAGATATATGGGATGCCGGGAAATACAAGGAGAAAGAAAGCGACATTATAGAGAAGTACTCTGACGGCAGGACAAGGGTGAGATTTAAAACTGTTTCAGCAGATAAGACACCTTTATATATGGGTCAGTTAATCAAACTATGGAAAGACAGTATGCGTGAACAGTGGGTGCACCCGCTTATCGCACTTCCAGCCTTTAATCTGGATTTCCTCTGTGTACATCCATTCAGGGATGGTAATGGCAGAGTTTCCAGACTTTTGCTTCTGCTTCAGTTATATCATCTCGGCTATGAAGCCGGACGATATATAAGTATTGAAAGAATTATAGAGCAGAATAAAGAACGTTATTATGAAACACTGGAACAAAGTTCTCAAGGCTGGCATAAAGGGAAACAGGACCCCTGGCCTTATATAAATTATGTGCTTTTCATACTCAAAACCGCATACCGTGAATTTGAGGAACGGGTTAGAGAGACAAAATCTCCCAGAGGCGCAAAAACTGAACTGATAATAAGCGCCATTATGCGCGCCATTGGTTCATTCTGTGTTGCTGATATTCAGAGAGAATGTCCGGGTGTAAGCGTAGATATGATACGGCTGGTATTGAAAGCCCTGCAATCGGACAGACGAGTTAAGTGTCTGGGCCGCGGGCAGAGTGCTCAGTGGCAGAAGACAGATAAATGGTGAATTAGGTAGTATCCGGTTAATTAGGTAATGAATTGGGTAATATCATCATGAAATGGGCAAGTTAGAATTAACTCAATATTTAAACTGATATTTCAAGACTTGACCCCAATTACTGCAATTACTGTAAATGATTCCGTTTAAAGACGACAATCCCATAACTATTTTCCCTTTTGTAACGATTGGGCTGATCGCGGCGAACATTATAGTTTTTATCCTGCAGATGACCTCTCCGGCAGGCCCGAAAAATATTGTCTTTGCCTACGGCGCCATTCCAAATTATATTTTAACTTTTAATCCGGTTCAGCCCATTCATCCATTTTTAACTGTTTTTACATCCATGTTTATGCACGGCGGACTGCTTCATATTGCGGGCAATATGCTTTATCTCTGGATATTCGGCAATAACATAGAGGATAAATTAGGGCATGTAAGGTTTATAATATTTTATCTTCTTTCGGGCATTGCCGCCGCTTACAGCTACGCGCTTACATCCGCTTCATCCATGGTGCCGATGGTAGGGGCCAGCGGCGCAGTTGCCGGCATACTCGGAGCCTATATACTTTTATTTCCAAGGGCCAGGGTTTATACCCTTATCTTTTTCGGATTTTTTATGCGTGTCATTGC
>JACRGX010000102.1 GCA_016212185.1 Nitrospirota bacterium | reverse complement strand
TGTTGCATCAATAAGCTTTCCCCTGTCCCTTGCCTCTTCCCTCATGCGCTTAATCGGGGATGAACCGGGTGAAACTATTGCTATAACCCTTGAAGCGGAAACAACATTTCCAAAACCGACATTTATAAGCGTCGGACCCATACCGGTTTTTTTCATTCACACCCCATGAAAAATAAAATGTAAAAATTAACTGCCTCGCAGTCCCGACATTTCGGGGCAAGGTATCTAAACCGTCATTCCGGCTTGTCCGGAATCTTTCTTCAAGAAGGATTCCCGACGCGCGGAGCCTGTCCCGACTTGTTCGGGGCTTGCGGGAATGACAAGCATAATATAGAGCTTACAAAGCAAAACTTTGAAGAATTTCTTAATTAAATTTTTCTTCAACAACTCTTAACTTTTTCTACTGTAAGTTCTGCGCTTGCTCCCTTATCTTTTCAAGCTCTGACTTAAGTTCAACGATAACAGGAGAGATCTCCGTGCTTGCCGCCTTTGAGCCTATCGTGTTTATTTCCCTGTGAATCTCCTGAATAATGAAATCAAGCTTTCTGCCGACTGCATCCCCTGATTTGAGCACATCTTCAATATATTTCAGATGACTCTTAAGCCTGACAATTTCTTCTGTAATGTCTGAGCGGTCAATCAGAATTGCAACTTCCTGCAAAAGACGGGATTCATCAATCATCGCATCGCCTAAGATTTCCCTCAGCCTGTCTGATAATGCCCTTTTGGCATTGGCGGTAAATCCCACCCGTTTATCCTCAATGCGGCTGACTCCGTCTTTAAGCGTCCGGATGCGTCCCGTAATGTCATTTGCAAGATTCTCCCCTTCCTGAATCCGCATCTTTTTAAGGTCCTCCAGCGCAGCTTCAACGGCGCTGCTTAATGCCGTAAACTCAATCTCAGGCTCATCGTAAGAAAAAATATCCTTTTGCGATGCAAGGACATCAATCCTTATATCGCCGGGGATGGAAAACTCATTTTTTAATGATAACAATGAATCATAATATTCCTTGGCTAAAGATTTGTTTATTTTAAGCCTCACTGTTTCTGCAAGCTGTATGGAAATAAACACCTCAATCCGGCCCCGTAAAAATTTTTCCTTAACGAGTTTCTTTATCTCAGGCTCGCAGAAATATAAAAAAGAAGGCGTCTTGACCTGCACATCAAGGGTCTTGAAATTCAGCGAACGGGCCTCAACCTTGAAATTGCCGCTTTCAGCCCTGCCGTAACCTGTCATTGACTGGATTTTCATTGATGTAGAATATTAAAACACAGAGGGGGGAATAAATCAAATCTGATAATGATTTAATGCACCAGCGCTTCTACTTCGCTCTCTACAAAAACAGGGGAATTGCCTTCAATAATGACATTAATCTTCTTCACATCCTTGAACCTGCCCTTGAGAAGTTCTTCGGACAACGGGTCTTCTATATTCTTCTGAATCGCCCTTCTCATAGGTCTGGCGCCGTATGACGGCTCGTAATTAGTCTCAAGCAGCCATTCTATCACTTCTTCGCTTAACTCAACGATAATGTCCTGCTCTAAAAGCTGTTTGTTAAGCTCAATCATCAGCAGGTTTATGATTTTAACCAGATGTTCTTTTTCAAGCTGGTGGAAAACAACAACCTCATCAACCCTGTTTAAAAATTCGGGGTTAAAAGTCTTTTTAAGTTCGCTTAATACGGTGCTCTTAATCTTTTTGTAAGCGCTTTCATGCGTCGGCACCTGAAAACCCAAAGACGTTTTTTCAGTAAACCTTGTGCCGATATTTGAGGTCATGATAATCACCGTATTCTTAAAATCAACCTTTCTGCCAAAATTATCGGTAAGTATGCCTTCATCAAGGACCTGCAGCAATATATTGAATACGTCCGGATGGGCCTTTTCTATTTCATCAAAGAGCACCACAGAATACGGCCGTCTGCGCACAGCCTCAGTTAACTGCCCGCCCTCTTCATAGCCGACATAACCCGGAGGCGCGCCTGTAAGCCGCGAGACATTAAACCTCTCCATAAACTCTGACATGTCAACCTTTATCAGGGCGCTTTCATCATTAAAAAGGAATTCAGCCAGCGCCTTTGCAAGCTCTGTCTTTCCGACGCCTGTAGGTCCGAGGAAGAAAAATGAACCAATCGGCTTTTTCCTTGATTTAAGCCCTGCACGGGACCTTCTGATCGCCTTTGAAACCGCCTTCACCGACTCTTCCTGTGCAATAATCCTCCTGTGAAGTTCATCCTCCATGCGAAGCAGCTTTTCAGATTCCTTCTCCTCCAGTTTTACAAGCGGAATTCCGGTAATCTTTGAAACTGTGTAGGCAACTTCCTCCTCATTGATGACAGGGATTTCTTTCTGCTGGTTCTCACGCCACTCCTTGTTAAGCTCCTCATACAATCTCCTGGCCCTCTCCTCCTCGCCTTTTACAACCGCTCCCTTCTCAAAATCATGGAGTTTTATATAAAGATTCTTTTCTTTGTTAAGCCTTTTTAAATCCTTTTCAATTTCCTTAAGTCCGGCAGGCATGGTAAATCTCTTAAGACTCATCCGGGAGCCTGTTTCATCCACTACATCAATTGCCTTGTCAGGCAGGAACCTCCCTGTAATATATCTATCGGAAAGAGTCACGCATACTCTGATTGCCTCTTCACTTATTTTAACCTTATGGTGAGTTTCGTATTTACCCTTAAGTCCCTTTAATATCTTTATGGTCTCATTGACAGTAGGCGGCTGTATAAATATCGGCTGGAAACGCCTCTCAAGCGCGGCATTTTTCTCTATGTATTTTCTGTATTCGCCCGGCGTTGTTGCGCCGATACACTGAATCTCGCCTTTTGAAAGAGCGGGTTTCAGCATGTTTGATGCATCAATGGAACCTTCTGCTGCGCCTGCGCCGACAAGCGTATGAAGTTCATCAACAAAGAGAATGACATTGTCAGACTGTGCAATCTCTTTCATCACAAGCTTCAGCCTTTCCTCAAACTGTCCCCTGTATTTTGTTCCGGCGATAAGGGAGCCGAGATCAAGGCTGATAATTCTTTTATTGATAAGATTTTCCGGAACATCTTCAGCAACTATCTTTTGAGCCAGTCCTTCCACAATCGCTGTTTTGCCTACGCCGGCCTCGCCTATGATTGCAGGATTGTTTTTAACTCTTCGGCCTAAGACCTGAAAAACCCTTTCTATCTCGCTTTCCCGTCCGATGATCGGGTCCAGTTTGTTCTCACGCGCTAATTGTGTAATATCCCTGCCAAACTCATCAAGCGCAGGGGTGTGGCTCTTCTTGTCCTTGCCGGCAGGCTGATGCCCGCCGCGCATTGCATAATTAATAGTAAGCTGGCGGGCGCCTAAAATATTTGCGCCTAAACTGCGGAGTATTTTCCCTGCAATGCCCTCTTCTTCTCTTATTAATCCTATGAGCAGGTGTTCGCTTCCTATGTAGCTGTGTCCTAAAAGCCGCGCCTCTTCCACCGCCAGTTCAAGAACCCTTTTTGCTCTCGGGGTAAACGGTATTTCGCCAAAGGTAAGAATATTTGATCCTGAAGGAAGGTTTCTCTCCACCTCCATACGCACCTCTTCGGAAGAGAGTCCCATTTTTTTCAGAATTATAACCGGAAGGCTGTCTTCTTCCCTCAGAAGACCAAGCAGAAGATGTTCAGTGCCGAGGTAATCATTCTGCCTTTTTTCTGATTCTTCTCTGGCATATATAATTACCTTACGGCCTCTTTCTGTAAATCGTTCAAACATCTTACTTTTAATTTAAAATATCTTTGCCTACTTGTCAAGGAAAGAGGAGGGGGGAAGTTTTGAAGGCATATATGCTGGTGTATTAAAGACGTAATTTATCCACCTGAGTCGGATAAAGAATAAATTATGATAGTGCGGGTTTTTTGGCTGCCTTTTTGTCAACGACAAGGCCTTTAATCTCTTCCATGAATTCTTTTATATCCCTGAACTGCCTGTAGACAGAGGCAAACCTGACATAAGCCACTTCATCTATGCCCTTAAGCTCCAGCATTATCTGCTCGCCTACCCATGAACTGGGGAGCTCTTTTTCGCCTGATTCCTGAAGCTTTTTCTCAATCCTTTCTACAAGAGCTTCCCTTGCCTCCATGCCGATAGGCCTTTTTTCGCATGCCTTTTCAAGCCCCCTGAGAATTTTCTGCCGGTCAAAAGGCTCTCTCCTGCCGTCCTTTTTAACCACAAGAGGGAAAATTTCTTCTATCCTTTCATAGCTTGTAAAACGTCCCTCGCATTTTAGGCACTCCCGCCTTCTCCTGACTATGTCTCCCTCTTTGCTGAGGCGCGAGTCAATAACTTTATCGTCAATATGTCCGCAGAAAGGGCATTTCATAATATTAATGCAGGGTTCGTGGATCCATTATCTTTCATTGCAAAATGCAAAATTAACATTTATCAAATATCAATTAAAAATGCTAATTGATAATTGATAATTTTGACTTGAATTTTTTGCCGCTCAGCCCCTTGAACCCTTTTTTATATTAGGTCCTCATACACAGAAAATTCTTTGCATAATAATTTAACTTTTTCTTTGACGCGGTTAATAATTTTTTTTTCTTGCGGGTTATTAATGATCTGAGCAATACATTCTGCTATGGAATCCATTTCAGGCTCTTTCATCCTGCGGCTTGTGACAATCGGTGTGCCGACCCTTATGCCGCTTGTTACGGCAGCTGGTTTATCATCATGCGGGATAGAATTCTTATTTACCGTTATGCCTGCGGCATCAAGGGCGGCTTCAGCTTCTTTGCCTGTGATAGCTTTATCCGTAAGGTCCATCAGCATAAGATGGGTATCTGTCCCGCCTGATACAATCCTGAATCCTTTTTTTATAAGTTCATCCGCCAGCTCCTTTGCATTCTTGACAACCTGAATCTGATATCCCTTAAATTCTTTTGTCATCGCCTCCTTGAATGCAACCGCCTTTGCGGCAATCACATGCATAAGAGGGCCTCCTTGTATGCCTGGAAACACCATCTTATCAATCGCTTTTGCATATTCCGCCTTGCACATCACCACGCCGCCCCTCGGTCCGCGGAGTGTTTTATGCGTCGTTGCAGTGACAAAATCAGCATAGGGAACCGGCGATGGGTGCAGCCCCGTTGCAATAAGTCCTGCTATGTGCGCAATGTCCGCAAGCAGGTAGGCCTTAACCTCTTTTGCAATATCAGATAGGGTCTTAAAATCAATTATCCTTGAATATGCGCTTGCGCCGGCAAGGATAATTTTGGGTTTATGTTTTTTTGCGAGGCGTCTTACATCATCATAGTCAATCAAGCCGGTTTTTTTATCAACGCCGTAAAAAAAGGTCTTGTAAAAAACGCCTGAAAAATTTACCGCCGCTCCATGTGAAAGATGCCCGCCGTGGGTAAGGCTCATGCCAAGTATTTTGTCGCCCGGTTTAATGAATGAAAAATAAACCGCCATATTGGCCTGCGTGCCTGAATGAGGCTGGACATTTACATGCTCTGCGCCAAAAAGCTCTTTGGCCCTTTTTATGGCAAGAGATTCAATCACATCGGCGTATTCGCATCCTCCGTAGTAGCGCCTGCCGGTGTAACCCTCTGCATATTTATTTGTAAAAACAGAACCCTGAGCCTCAAGCACAGCCCTGCTTGCATAGTTTTCAGAGGCAATAAGGACTATTTTATTCCTTTCACGCTCTATCTCTTTTATGATTGCTTCATAAACCTCAGGGTCAATTTTTTTTAATTCATTCATGTTTATTGACGTTTTACTTTTACCTCAATCGTTTTAATTTTATCAAGCCTTCTCTGATGCCTGCCTCCTTCAAAAGGCGTAGTAAACCATACCTTCACAATTTCTTTAGCCGTCTCCTTATCTATCACCCGGCCGGGCAATACCAGAATATTTGCATCGTTATGAAGCCTGCTCATTTTTGCGGAGAATGTTTCACTGCAGAGCGCCGCCCTTACATCCGGAAATTTGTTAGCTACGATAGACATGCCGATTCCCGTACCGCATATAAGGACGCCCCTGTCAACCTTGCCGTTTGAAACGGCATCAGACACTTTCTCGCCAAAATCAGGATAGTCAACAGACTCTTCGGTGTCAGTGCCGAAATTTATCCATTCAACAGAAAGTTCCTTAAGAACCGGAAGAATTTCATTCTTTAATGCAGCGCCGGCGTGGTCGCATCCGATAGCTATTTTCATTAATACCTTTCTCAGAATACCAGAAGTAAAATTATATTATCAGCATGATATTGGCAAGTCAACTTAAATTCCTGCAGGAGTTATATTCCCTTGCCCAGCGCCTTCTTGATTCCCCTTGCAGCCTGCTTAATCCTGTGTTCATTTTCAACCAGCGCAAAGCGGATATATTCATCCCCGCCTTCGCCAAAGCCTATCCCGGGGGAAACGGCAACGCCTGCCTCTTTGATGAGAAATTTTGCAAATTCAAGCGATTTCATTTTTTTGAACGGTTCGGGAATCGGCGTCCATACAAACATCGTCGCCTTCGGCGGCTCTATTTCCCATCCTGCATTTTTTAAACCCTGCACAAGCACATCCCTTCTGTTTTCATATACCTTCCTGATTTCCTCAACACATTCCTGCGGACCCCTTAGTGCAATAATACTTGCAATCTGTATCGGCTGAAACATCCCGTAATCCAGATAACTCTTTATCTTCGTAAGCGCCCCGACAACCTCCCTGTTGCCGACGCAAAAACCCACTCTCCACCCTGCCATTGAATAACTCTTTGTGAGGGAGAAAAATTCAACGCCGACGTCCTTGGCCCCTGACGCTTGCAGAAAACTTGCCGGTTTGTATCCGTCAAACGTAAGGTCTGCATATGCAAAATCATGGAGTACAACCAGCTCGTGTTCTTTTGCAAAACTGACAATTTTCTCAAAGAAATCCAGATTAACACATGCCGTTGTCGGATTGTGAGGGAAATTTATAATTAATATCTTGGGTCTCGGCCATGTTGATTTAAAAGCCTTCTGCATCTCATCAAAAAAATCAATCCCGATGCCGATTGGGATGCTCCTTACTTCCCCGCCGGCAAGTATGATGCTGTAAGGATGAATCGGATATGCAGGCGTCGGCGTCAGTGCAATATCGCCCGGCTCAACCATCGCATATGCAAGATGCGAAAGCCCCTCTTTTGCGCCGATAGTCACCACGACTTCTGACTCAGGGTCCAGGTCCACGTCATATCTGCGCTTGTACCACTCGGTTATTGCCACCCTGAGCTGTGTTATTCCCTTTGACGCAGAATATCTGTGGTTTTTGGGATTCTGCGCAGCTTCAACCAGTTTATCAATGATGTGCTTTGGGGTAGGAAGGTCAGGGTTGCCCATGCCAAGGTCAATAATGTCTTCCCCTTTTCTCCTGGCCTCCATTTTAAGACTGTTAACAATAGAAAAAACATAAGGCGGAAGGCGTTTGATTCTCTTAAATTCGTACATTCAATATCTCCTGTATATTACGTGATGCGTAACGCGTAATGCGTAACATATAATAATAAAACATTTTACGAATAACAAACAGCATTTATCTTCCCTGCGGCAAGACCACGGGGAATCTAATGCAAGGAATTTCTTTATCATATTCATTCGCTTAACCCCGTGGCAAGAACACTGGGAATACGCTCGCTATCCATTTAAAAATAACTGATTTCCGTACATAAATCAAGCTGTTATAATACACTATGACAAAAAAGAAAAATATTAAACATGAGGTATTTATAAAAATCTTATCCGCCTTTCCTTTATTTACAACCTTCGTATCGCCTGCAATGATTTTTACGCCTGCATCACTCGCGGCGTCTTTCATGGAAGAGAGAATTCGCTTTAAATCTTTCAGCCCAAGTCCTTCTTCAATGATTAAGCCTACTGTGAAAGCGGTCTTGCGCCGACCCTGCAGCTGCCGTGTCCAAGTAAAATTCTATCCATAGCCAATCGATATTTTAGCACAACAATAAAACAATTAATCAGGCGCCAGCCTTAACTTGACAATGCTGTCTTTCAGTCTTATCATTAGTTTATGAAAGACAAGAAAATCAGAGAGTTTTGTGAGAAAAACAACATTAAGCTTCTTGTTGTTTTCGGCTCAAGTGCCTCAGAGAAAACACGCTCGGCAAGCGATATTGACGTGGCAGTTAAATTCAGATCGGGCAGAATAATCTCCAAGTTAAACCTTATTTATAAACTTGACGACCTGTTTAATGGAAAACCCATAGACCTTGTCATCCTTACGGCAGATACCGACCCTTTGCTGCTTTATGAAATATTCTTCGGCGGGAAACCCCTTTACGAAGAACATTCCGGTATTTTTTATAATGAGAAACTCAGGGCGTGGAAGCTTTATATTGATACAGAAAGATTACGGTCAATGCGAAAAACTTATCTTAAAGAATTTGCGAGGAAAATTAAAAATGTCGCCTGATATCGTAAATAAAAAACTTGCATCTATGGCAATTTATTTAAACGACCTCCTGCCCTATAAAAAAATCTCTTATGCTAAGTTTATGGAGAAACATTATGAGATAGAGCGATTGCTTGAACTTCTTGTAATGACTGCCAGCGACATTATTTTTCATCTGATTTCAGCAAAAGGGGAAGAAACGCCGGCTTCTTATAAGGCAGCTTTTCTAAGGGCCGGGGAATTAAAGATAATAAATAAAAAGTTGAGCGAAAATCTCGCACTCAGCGCAGGATTAAGAAATATCCTCACTCATGAATACGAGGAGATAGATTACCGCATCTTACACAAAAGCATTCCCATGGCAATAAGGGATTTTACTGCATTTATAAAAAAACTTTCATAAAGAGCTACAACATAATGACATACAATCAATATTTACAACGCTTTATTGGTGTGAAGGGTCAAATGAACTACCCTGCGGGTCGGAATCTACTCGCACCGACACTAATCCTTTTTTTTCCACAGTTCCTTTTCAAGTTTTAAGAGATTGAGATAATGCTCTCTGATTTGAGGAGGGAGTTCGTTCAGGAGGGCCAGTACCTCTTTTTTAGAGGCAGACTTTTTTCTTTTGTATTTATATTCAGATTCATCTTCGCAAACAGATGGAGCTTTTTCAT
>JACRGX010000101.1 GCA_016212185.1 Nitrospirota bacterium | reverse complement strand
TGCCTTACATCGCCTGCCGCAAAAAAGCCCGGCTGTGATGTTGCCATTGCATCATCAGTGATGATGTAATTATTTTTGTTCAGCGCAGCGATATTTTTAAGAAGCTCTGTATTAGGATTATAGCCGACGTAAACGAAGACGCCTCCGACATCAAGCTTTGCGCTTTTACCGGTCTTTACATTTTTAAGAAATAATGCGGTAACGGTATCATCCCCGTCTATTTTCTCCGGCACAGAATTCCAGATGAGTTTTATCTTAGGGTTTGAAAAGGCCCGCTCTTGTATAATTTTTTCAGCCCTTAGCTGGTCCCTCCTGTGCACTATATAAACAATCTCGGCAAATTTTGTCAGGAACAGCGCCTCTTCAACTGCGGAATTGCCGCCGCCTATGACTGCCAGGCGTTTGCCCTTAAAAAATGCACCGTCGCAGACCGCGCAATATGAAACTCCCCTGCCCCTAAATTTTTCCTCTCCGTCAATATTCAGCGGCTTCGGGTTTGCGCCTGTGCAGAGGATTATGCTCTTTGCCTCATAAGCTTCTCCGTTTTCAAACAGCACCTTTTTTATCTTGCCGTCTATTGAAATTTCCCGGACACTGCCTTGAATAATCTCAAGTCCGAACTTTTTTGCCTGTTTTTCCATCCGCTGGGAAAGTTCAATGCCGGAGACAGCCTCATCAAAACCAGGATAGTTTTCAATCCATTCTGTGGTTGTGACCTGACCGCCGGCAAAGGCCTTTTCAACAAGAAGGCTTTTAAGCCGCGCCCTTGAAGTATAAAGCCCTGCAGTAAGGCCTGCAGGGCCTCCGCCAACAATTATGACATCCCAAAGCATTTTATTTATTAAAGGAGGGAGTCTAATTTTGTCTTGAGGTGAGCCTTTGGCACTGCCCCGACTACCTGTTCCTTTGGCTGGCCGTCTTTAAAAAAGATGAGTGTCGGAATACCGGTAATTTTATAACGGCTTGCAAGGTCAGGGTTTTCATCCGTGTTAACTTTTACAAATTTTGCCTTGCCTGTATATTCTTTGGCTAATTCTTCAATTGTGGGAGCTATTGTCTTGCATGGGCCGCACCATGTGGCCCAAAAATCAACCATGACAATTCCCAGTGTTTGAACAACCTCTTTATCCCAAGACTCAGCATTTACATTTGTAATATTCTCAGACATCCCTGCATCCTCCTTAACTTAAGTAGAGATTTAGTAAATTATATTGCTTTGCAAGGGGTTTTGTCAATGAACCTTCTCTATTGTCATTCCGTACTTGTTATGGAATCCAGACGTTGTCCTCCGATTTAATCGGGGGAACCAAAACCTTTAAATACTGGATTTCCGCCTGCGCTGGAATGACGGATAAATGGGCAAAAAGAGAATCAGAGAAATTTTGACATCAGGCTGGCTGGGGTGGCTTGATTTACGATGAAAATTTATGTTATTTTTAACATTGATTTGCAACTGATAAAACGGAGGTAACACAATGAATACAATGAAGACAATGTTTTTTATGGTTATGCTTACGCTTATCCTTGTATGGGCAGGCGCTGCTTTTGGCGGCAGGTCCGGCATGACCATGGCGCTTATGTTTGCCCTTGTGATGAACCTTGTTACATACTGGTTCAGCGATAAGATTGTGCTTAAAATGTACCGCGCTAAGGAAGTAAGGGAAAACGATGCCCCTGAGCTTTTCTCAATTGTAAGAAGGCTTGCGCAGAGGGCGGAGATTCCTTTGCCAAAGGTTTATATAATTGAAGGAGACCAGCCCAATGCCTTTGCCACAGGAAGAAATCCTGAACATGCGGCAGTCGCCGTCACGAGAGGGATAATGAATATTTTGACTCGTGAGGAGCTTGAAGGCGTTATAGCCCATGAGTTGGCTCATGTAAAACACAGGGATATTCTGATAGGCACGATTGCGGCTACAATTGCCGGCGCAATAAGCTATCTTGCGCAGATGGCGCAGTGGGCCATGATATTCGGCGGAAGAAGCGATGATGATGAGGGCGGGAGTCCTTTTGCAGCGCTGGTAATGATGATTGTAGGTCCTATTGCGGCAATGCTTATTCAGATGGCTATATCCCGTTCAATGGAATACCTGGCAGATGCCGGAGGCGCAAGGATAGCCGGCAACCCGAGGAACCTTGCAAATGCGCTTAAAAAACTGCATATGGCATCCCAGAGGATACCCCTTCAGACGGCAACTCCTGCCACGGCGCATATGTTTATTGTAAATCCCTTTTCAGGCGGAGGGCTTTTAAAGCTCTTCAGCACGCATC
Source organism: Nitrospirota bacterium (assembly GCA_016212185.1). Taxonomy (NCBI): domain Bacteria; kingdom Pseudomonadati; phylum Nitrospirota; species Nitrospirota bacterium. The sequence continues at coordinate 30,665 of JACRGX010000101.1, read as the reverse complement.
CGCCCATGGAAGAGAGGATTGCAAGGCTTGAAAGCATGACGCTGTGAAAGACAGGGTTCGAGGGGTCAAGGATTCAAGGGTTCAAGTAATGCAATGATATTGTTGATTGTTACCTTCACTTGACCCCTTGACCGCTGGAATCCTTGAACCCTCTTATACTCTTAATTATGTCCCTTAATAAAATTGAAGCCAAAGTCCTCTCCGGAAAGCGTCTGACCTCTGATGATGCCCTGACGCTTTTTCAAAACGATGATATCTTCACCATTGGCAGGCTTGCATCGTACATTGCCCGCAAAAAAAATAAGAACAAAGTCTATTTTATCCGCAACCATCACATAAACCCCACAAACATCTGCGTCAACCGCTGTAAGTTCTGCGCATTCAGCCGCTCAAAAGGTGAAAAAGGCGCATATGAGCTGACGATTAAAGAGATTATTAAAAAGCTCAGAGCACAGGAGTCAGGAGATAAGAGAATCACAGGACGTCTCACGTCTCACGCTTTACGCCTTACACCCCTTACGTCTCACGGTCTTTCAGAGGTTCACATTGTCGGCGGGCTTCATCCTGACTGGACTTTTGATTTTTATCTTGAAATGCTCAGAGATGTTAAAAAGAACTTTCCCGACATTCACATAAAGGCTTTTACTGCGGTTGAGATAGATTATTTTTCAAAGATAAGCGGTCTAAGCCTTGCCTCTGTCCTTGCCGCATTAAAAAATGCAGGGCTTGGCTCCATGCCCGGCGGAGGGGCTGAGATATTCAATTCAGATGTTAGAAATAAAATATGCCCTGAAAAAATCACAGGCAGAAGATGGCTTGAGATTATGGAAAAGGCTCACAGCGCAGGCATTAAATCAAATGCAACAATGCTCTACGGACACCGTGAGACATACAGGCACCGTGTTGAACACATGCTTAAACTAAGGGAGCTTCAGGACAAAACCGGAGGGTTTCAGGCATTTATCCCGTTGGCGTTTCACCCCATGAACACAGAACTGGCAGTTGGGGATTCGGGATTAGGGATTAGTAATAGAATGACTTCCAACCCCCAAACCCCCAAACCCCAATCCCTATCTTTCCAAACCCCTAATCCCAGCCGTTTTACTTCAGGCATTGATGACATTAAGACAATTGCCGTATCAAGGATCTTCCTTGATAACTTCCCCCACATCAAGGCTTACTGGATAATGCTCGGCGAAAAAATTGCCCAGCTTGCGCTCCTTTTTGGCGCGGATGACCTTGACGGCACTGTAATTGAAGAAAGAATTACCCATTCAGCAGGCGCACTCTCAGGCAGTGCAATGACCAAAGATGAGCTGATAAATTTAATCCAAAAAGCAGACAAACAGCCTGTTGAGAGGGATTCGTTTTACAGACCAGGTGCGTCTGCTTGACACAATTACCCGGACAGCATTATACTTAAATCTACCCTGGGGAGGCGAATATCCGCATAAATGCCGGGTATGCCTGAGAGTCCCCCGATAAATCGGGAGAGACCCATTGAACCTGAACCGGGTAATGCCGGCGGAGGAAAAGGAGGATGCCGTATCTCTTTTCTATGAGCAATGACAGGGGATGCGGTTTTTTTGTTTGCATACCATCACGAAAAGCAGTTTAGCAGCAAATGACAGGCATCTCCTCAGAGATATCCTTGCTAAGTCCCTGAACCTGCACGCATTAAGCCTCAGGGATGTTTCATTCCTGATAAATCTCAGCGGAAAGGATTTGTGGGATGAGGTCTTTGACGTTAGCCGCAGGGTCAAGGAAAAAGTCTATGGCAGGAGAATAGTGCTTTTTGCCCCGCTATATCTTTCAAATGAATGTATAAACGACTGCCTGTACTGCGGTTTTAGAATTGGGAACAAAAAGGCAAAAAGAAAAAACCTGAGCATTGAGGAGGCGCTTAAAGAGGCGTCCCTGCTTGCCGGCAGGGGATATAAGAGGCTATTACTTGTTACGAGCGAGCATCCGAAATTATCAGGCATTGACTACCTTGAGACAATTATCAGCGCAATCTACAAAAACACAGACATAAGGATACTGCATGTCAATGCGGCGCCCATGAGTGTTGAAGATTTCAAAAGGCTCAAGGCTTCGGGCACAGGCGTTTATCAGTGCTTTCAGGAGACATACCATATCCCAACATACAGGACTCTGCATCCGTCAGGCCCAAAATCCGATTATCAATGGCGGCTTAATGTCATAGACAGGGCAATAGAGGCGGGCTTTGAGGATGTCGGAATGGGAGTGCTTCTCGGCATTTATGACTGGAGATGGGATGTGTGGGCTTTAATTGCGCACAGCAACAGGTTATTAAGAAAATACGGCTTTGGTCCGCACACGCTTTCAGCGCCGAGGCTTCAGCCTGCGGAAGGCTCGGGATTTACAGGGACAAAACATACGGTTTCAGACGATGATTTTAAAAAAATAGTTGCAATTTACCGCCTCTCTCTTCCCTACACAGGCATTGTGATTACTACGAGAGAGCCTGCAAAACTCAGGGACGAACTTTTTTTAACCGGAGCATCGCAGGTGTCCGCAGGTTCAAGGACCAGCCCCTTGGGTTACCTGAATGACAGCGATACTGCGCAGTTTGAAATAGGAGACAAAAGAAGTCTTGATGAGGTGATGAGCGCTATCGCAAGCCTCGGACTTATTCCGAGCCTCTGCACTGCCTGTTACAGGGAAGGAAGAAGCGGTGAGAAATTCAGAGAGCTTGCAGAGGGGCAGACCATTAAAAACCTGTGCCGGCAAAATGCACTGCTTACGCTTAAGGAATATGTGGAGGATTATGCGTCAGACAATGTGCGGGGGCTTTTGACAAAAAGGCTTAAAGAGGAGGCTGAGAAAATAGGCAACGGGATATTTGAGAAATTTAAGTTAATTGAACAGGGGAAAAGGGATTTGCATGTGTAATAAGTTAAGGGTTGAGAGTAAAAAGCATACATACCCCCAAAACTTTAAGCAAGCAACATTATTATTATAAGTCATGCTACAAAAAGTTTTAAGTATTTGCTTTTGAACTATTTGCAAAAGGCAGCATGACTTAAAGGTGTTGCCTTAAAGTTTTTCGGACATATATGCTTTTTACGATTTTTCTATGAAACTTAAACTAAACGGCGATATAACAGAATTTCAGGATGATATTACTGTCTCAGGGCTTTTGCAGGGCTTGAAGATTAAGTCTGCGAGGGTCGCTGTTGAGGTGAACATGAAGATTGTCAAGAAATGCGATTTTCATGCTCAGGTCCTTCGTGACGGCGATTCGGTGGAGATTGTGAATTTTGTAGGAGGAGGATGATGGGTTGAGATGCACCGGATATTCTTCTTTCGCTCATTCTCTGCCCCGAAGTATCGTCCCGAATTGTCGGGAGAGGTTTTTGCCTCTGGTTATTTTAATAAAATTTTTGACTATCGGCAAAAAAATCCGCTCAAGAAGAATATCCGGTGCATCAGGGAGAGTTAAGAGCTTGCCTGCCTCTGGCAGGTTATAAGTTAATAGTTAAAAGTTGAAAGTTAAAAACGAGTCATTCCGGTCGTAGCGACTCCTCGCGGAGATCCGCATCGGACTTGTCCGGAATCTTTTCTTAATATAAGTAATAAAGTCAGAAGGAGTACATATGGAAGATAAATTGATAATCAGGGGCATTGAGTTTAAATCCCGGCTCTGGGTTGGAACGGGAAAATATAAGAACTTTGAAGAAACACAAAGGGCAATAGAAGCGGCAGGCGCAGATGTCGTGACAGTTGCGGTAAGAAGGGTGAATATATTTGACAGGAAATCTGGAAACCTGCTTGATTTCATTGACCCTAAAAAATATAAAATCCTGCCCAATACGGCAGGCTGTTATACAATGGAAGATGCCTTAAGATATGCAAGACTTGCAAGGGAGGCAGGAATCTCTGACCTTATAAAGCTTGAGGTCATAGGCGATGAAAAGACCCTGTTCCCTGATGTCTGCGCTACGCTCAAGGCAACGGAGATTCTTGCAAAGGAGGGGTTTATGGTACTTCCTTATGTAAATGATGATCCTGTAATGGCTTTGAGGCTTGTGGATGCAGGCGCAAGCGCTGTCATGCCTCTTGCGGCGCCCATCGGCTCAGGGCTTGGCATAAGAAACCCGTACAACATAAAAATTATTCTTGAGCAGGCAAAGGTCCCGATAATTGTTGATGCGGGCGTCGGGACCGCCTCTGATACTGCTATTGCAATGGAATTGGGATGCGACGCCGTGCTTTTAAACACAGCGATTGCAGGCGCAAAAGACCCGGTTGCAATGGCTGAAGCGATGAAGTTTGCGGTAATGGCAGGAAGGCTGGCGTACAAGGCAGGAAGGATGCCCAAAAAACTCTATGCAAATGCAAGCAGTCCGTTTGAGGGAATGCTGTAAAGACAGTGAAGAGTTAAGAGTGAAGGGTGATGAATAATATAACAATGGGTGATATAACATGGTATAGACTTTTCACTCATTCTCTGCCCCGAAGTATCGGGGCATCCGAGGTTTTTGCCTCTTGATATTTTAATAAAAAATTTGACTATCGGCAAAAAAATCCGTTCAAAGTCTATACCATGTTATATCCTATATGAGTAACAAAGCAATTGATTTTAGACTTTATTTAATTACCGATAGAAAACTGTTCACTGCCTGCCTGCCGACAAGGCAGGTTCACTGTTCACTATTCACTGCCATTAAAGAGGCATTAAAAGGCGGGGCAAGGGCAATTCAACTCAGGGAAAAGGATTTAGGCACAAGGGAGCTTTTAAAACTAACGTATAAAATGAGGGAATTGACTAAAAAATACAACGCAAAACTTTTTATCAACGACAGGCTGGACATTGCGCTTGCTGTCGGGGCTGACGGAGTACACCTTGCTCAAAACAGCATCCCCGCGGATGCAGTAAGAAAGGTTGTTCACGCCTGCCTACCGGACAGGCAGGCATCACGGTTTTTAATCGGGGTTTCAACGCATTCTTTAAAAGAGGCGGTGGAGGCGGAAAAAAAGGGAGCTGATTTTATAACCTTCGGGCCGGTTTACAGAACCCCGTCAAAATTAAAATACGGCGCACCGCTCGGCAGAGAGACATTAAAAAAGACTGCAAAAAAAATAAAGATTCCGGTTTTTGCAATCGGCGGGGTGAAACTTAATAAAATCAGCGAATTAAAAGATGCAGGCGCATACGGGGTTGCAGTGATATCAGAGATTTTCAGGGCAGAGGATATAAGGGGGAAAACAAAGGAGATGATTAAGGTAATAGGAAGTATTCATAAGGCATATCTGCCTTCAAAATCTCTCTAAAGCAACAATGATTATTAGATGCCATACTGCAAAACATATTAAGATTTTCCTATAATAAATTTATGTGTGTTTCAAGTTGCAGCATGGCATGTTAAAAGGTGTTGCAATAGAGCTTTTTCAGGCAGATATGCCTTATGAATTCGGAAGGCTGAGGCATTGGGAATTATTAATATTTAACATTAAGAAAGGAATGCACAGGGTACTCACCTTTTGCTCATTCTCGTCCCGAAGTATCGTGACTCCGAGGTTTTCGCTTTCAGCGAAAAAATCCGCTCAAGGTGAATACCCTGCGCATTCTAAATATTTAGGAGGAAAAGATGACAAGAATTGAGCTTGCAAAAAAAGGAATAATCACAGAAGAGGTTAAAAAGGCAGCGGCATCAGAAGGCATTGCGCCTGAGATGTTAGCTGAAGATATTGCAGAAGGCGTGTCGGTTATTGCAAGGAACATTAACCACGACATTGCGCCTGTTGCGATAGGTAGGGGGCTTAAGACAAAAATCAATGCAAACATCGGGACATCCAAAGACATGGTGTCTATTGACGACGAGCTGCAGAAGCTTGACGTGCTTATCCAATACGGCTCTGATGCGGTCATGGACCTTTCAACAGGCGGGCCGATTAAAGACATAAGAAAACTGCTTTTAAGAAAATCCTCCATCCCGGTTGGAACGGTCCCGATATACGAGGCAGTGGTAAATACCGTTGAGACAAAAGGCTCTATTGCCAGGATGAGCGTTGACAATCTTTTCACTGCCATTGAAGAGCACGCGGAACAGGGTGTTGACTTTGTAACCGTGCACTGCGGGCTTACGAGAAAGACCATTGAGGCATTAAGAAACGAAGGCCGGATACTTGACATCGTCAGCCGCGGAGGGGCATTCCTCCTTGAGTGGATGATTTATAATGACAGGGAAAACCCGCTTTATGAAAATTATGACAGGCTGCTTGAGATTGCAAAGAAATATGACCTTACCTTAAGCTTGGGCGACGGCGCGCGCCCCGGATGCCTTGCCGATGCCACTGATGCAACACAATTGGATGAACTCCTGACGCTTGGGCAGTTAAGGGACAGGGCGGTTCAGGCAGGGGTGCAGGTAATTATTGAAGGACCGGGGCATGTCCCGCTTAATCAGGTTGAGCTTAATGTAAAAATCCAGAAGGAAATCTGCAAGGGCGCGCCGTTTTATGTGCTTGGACCCATTGTCACGGACATTGCAATGGGCTATGACCACATTGCGGCAGCCATCGGAGGCGCAGTGGCAGGTGCGGCAGGCGCTGACTTTCTCTGTTATGTAACGCCGTCAGAGCATACACGGCTTCCAAATCTTGAAGATGTCAAAGAAGGCGTCATTGCATCAAAGATAGCGGCGCATGCTGCAGATATTGCAAAAGGCGTTAAGGGCGCCATGAGTCCTGACATAGAAATGGCAAAGAGGAGAAAGGCGCTGGACTGGAACGGTCAGATAGGGCTTTCGTTTAATCCCGAAAAGATACGGCAGTGGAGAGCAGAGATCCCTCCGCAGGAATCAGAGGTCTGCAGTATGTGCGGAGAATTCTGCGCAATCAAGACCGTTGAAAAGGCGCTCAGGATGCGGTAGTTTTTCAGATAAATAGTTTATTCCACAAAAAATATCCCGTGAATAGCCGACTATTTTTTAGTCCCCCCGATTCATTTTCTTACTTGGTAAACTCTCCTGTGTCAATCCATTCCTTTTTTGTGATGGACCAGAAGTCCTCTGCAAGCCCGCTTAATATATATTCATAAGGAAGCCATCCGTAGCCCGCTTCTCCCCATCCTGCGCCCCATGAATTTCTGATAAGCAGTGCGCCTCTGATTTCCTTTCCGCAGGCGTCTGTATTTTTTATCTTCATTTTATCGTCATAGCCCACTGCCACGACCGCATGCCCGCCTGCTATTTTTTCGCCCTTGCATGGGAACGGTATCTGCCCTGTCTTTACCGACTGCTCTATGGAACTGTAAACCGCAAAGCCGAACATTGACGGATGTCCCGACGAAAGATATTTTTTTATGCGGTCCAGCAAAACGTCCTTTGGCGTTGCAGAAGGGTCGTGCCTGAAATATTTTATTGCCTGATAACTCTGTGCAAAGGCATAGCAGAATGCAGTCGGCTCTTTGTCAAAGTCAGCGGTGTTATACGGCCAGTATTCTTCAGGCGGTGTTCCGAAGAGCACAAGCGCGCCCATTGCGCTTCTTAGAAATGCGCCTGTGTCGCCTGAAAAGTGGAGGAGGTTGCGCGTTGTTTTGTAGAGGAAAAGACGGGAGGCGTCAATATATTTACCAAAGGCCCTTTTCTCATAATACTCCACCATCCCAACGCCGGCATGAGCAGTGCATGAGCCGATGGTTAGCTGGTTATCTACAGGCGAGCACCACTGCCTGAGGTCCATGGAAGAAGGTATTTTTACCCCTGACCGCAGGATGCGCGTTGGTTTAAGCGCATTGCTAATCTCGTCATGTCCCTCAGTGTAGTCCCTGAAATCAGGATAATCCGGAAGCCACCCCATTCCCAATTTTTCATAAGTATTGCACATAACCCCTCCTTATTATTTTATTAAAAAATTTAGCCGCAAAAATCATAAGGCATGTCTGCCTGAAAAAACTCTATTGCAACACCGCTGAACATGCCATACTGCAACTTGAAACATGCATAAATTTATTTAGGAAAATCTTAATATGTTTTGCAGTATGGCATCTAATAATCATTGTTGCTTTAGAGAGATTTTGAAGGTTGATATGCCTTATGCTCAATATCATTACGGAGGATTTTGGGGTGAGGGTTTATTCCTTCATCACCCTTACCATAATATCCCCGAAGCCGGGCATTCCGGTAAAGGGCGAAAGGTTTTCAGGATCAAAGAGTTCATTGATATTCGGGGTATATTCCGCGGTATGATTTAGAAATCCCACGCCTGACGCCTTTTGCCCGCCGGGGCCAAAGGCAGTTTTTATTACTCCGGGCATTATTTCTTCCGTAAGATAGACCTTGCCTCTGATTGTTTTTTTAAGCGGGTTCTCAAGAGTCACAATATCTCCGGTCTTTATACCGAGCTTTTTACCGTCTTTTGTATTGAATGCAAGTATAGGTATTGATACGGTGTCAGCCTTGAATTTGTAATCCGTAATGCGTGATGCCTGCCTGTCCTTGTCTACCGGACAGGCAGGCGGTAGGCAGGCATTATGTGTAATGGCAGAAAAATCAGGCATTGAGTATGTAAATTCATCATTCATCGGTTTCATGCACTCTGTTTCTGTTTCTGACAGATAAGGGCACACCTGTGTCATTGTCATGGCCTGATGAACCCTTCCGCTTATCAACTGGAATGGATATTTTTTGCTGATATTTTTGTATTCAGGATTTTTGGGATTCCACCTGCATTCTGACCAGTAAAAAGTCAGAGGATAATTTGTGCCGAATTTCCTGTTAAAGTTTTTAAGATAATTAAAATGAAATTCAAATTTTTTTGAGTCTGTCTTTGGATAAATCCCTGAAGGCGCACCGTCGTCTTTTTTGTACCTGTAATAACTTGCAGGCCAAACAGCCACTCCGTTATGCTCCCTGAGCCATTTTACAGTAACCGGTTCTCCCTTTTTGATTAGTTTTTTCCCCCACAGGACCGTGGGGTTGTCCGGCGCTCCGGTTATCAATGCGCCGTGAGGAAGGTCGGGGTATGGAAGCGGTTCCCCTATATTATAAAATCCGGGCGCATCTCTTAAGATATCATTTATAAAATCTTCTTCGTCTTTGTATTTCCCATTAAAATCCCCGGTCTTGATATCAGGGTCGCCGTTTTTTATCAGCGCATCAGATAAGGCGCACATTATTTCAAACTGCGTCTTTGATTCATGCAGGGGCTTTATGACCTGGTCTCTTATTGCAACCTCAGGGCTCATTGTGTAGACGTCGCTGAGCCCCATTCTCTCAAGAAAACCGGCCTCAGGAAGTATGAAGTCCGCATATTTGCCTGTGACAGTGATATGGGTGTCAATGAAGACGATTAAATCAAGCAGATAATGTTTCTCGCATCCCTCTCGCCCCTGCTTACCGGTAGGCAGGGGCGAGGAGGGATGTGTCTCATTTGCGGTTTTATCCTTCATTGTCAGCGCATCAATCCAGTCTGCGGTATTGCCTGCGGTAATAACAGGGTTTCCCGCCCTTACGAACAATGCCTTTACAGGATAGTCATATCCCTTAAACGGTCCGTGCTTTAGTCTCACGCCTTCTCTTATTTTCGCAGGCAGATCTGAGAGCACTCCTTTCCATGCGGCAGGATAATCACCGTAAAAATCCTTGTGAAGTTCGGACAGCCTGCCGGACACATCCCTGCCGTTTATCTTTCTGACAACGGTCTTTTCAAGAAACTCTGCGCCTGAAGTCCGTAACCCCTTTTTTACCTTTTGAGAGTCAATGAAGACCAGTCCTCCTGGTTTGTCCATGTTGCCTGTGACGGCGCAAAGGGCCATCATAAGCACGGAGGTTACATCCCCGTTTGTGTGATGAGCTGTGCCGTGCATCCCGATTTCAATTGCCGCCGGCTTTGTAATTCCAAAAAGGTGCGCCGCCTGCGCTATCTTTTGTTTTGCAATTCCGGTTTTTTCCTCAGCCCATTCAAGCGAAAAATAATTCATGCCGTTTGACGGGTCTGTCTGCCCGGCGTATGACAAAAACGACTTTTTAAATTCATCCCAGCCGTCTGTGTAGTTTTCTAAAAATTCGTAGTCAATGTATTTCTTTGAAGAATTATCCTGAGCGTCATTTTTTATGATGTAATGAAGCATTGCGGCAAAGAGGTCTGCGTCTGTGCCCGGTATTATCGGCAGCCACATATCAGAAAGTGCGGCGGAGTTGGTATAAGACGGGTCAGCCGCTATGTAAATACATTTATTCTCTGTCCGGGCAGCAGTGATGCCTGCAGACATATAGTTAAACCTTGTCGCAACAAACGGATTGACCCCTGCATGCAAAAGCAGTTTTATGTCATGAGTTTTTTTAAGGTGCATCCTGCCTTCTTCGTCTCTTATTAAAACAGGTCTCTGGAGGTCCGGCAGGAGCCTTTCATCACCTGCCATAATCTTCTGCCCCCATTTGCGGTTAGGGTCGCAGATACTTCCGTGATTGTAGGTGTGCGGAGTGCCGAATGCATGAAACAGCCTGTTGTACGCCTCTCTGTCAGTGACGTCGCCGCCGTCAAAAAATACGCTCTCAGGCCCGAATTTTTTCTTAATGTCTATCAATTTTTTTGCAATATAATCGCAAACCTCATCCCATGTCGCCGGCTTCCATTTATCTTCGCCTCTTTGCCCTGCCCTGATAAGCGGAGTCTTAATCCTATGCGGCGAGTATGTAAGCTGAAGCCCTGATGCGCCCTTTGCGCAGAATGCGCCGTTGTTTATCAGAGAGTGCGGATTGCCGTAAATTTTTTTCGCAATGCCGTCTTCAACAAGGACGGATGTGCCGCATTCAGAAGGGCACATTACATCTGAGGTATAGATTAACTCTGTCTCAGCGCCCTGCGTCTGAACTTCAGCGTGAGGTTCGCTCTTTTTTGAGACCCTGCGCGCATGCCTGCCGTTTGTCTGCTGATACTCTTTAAGCGGACTGCCCTCAATGCTGACTCCGGAAATATAAAACACCGAGGGGCCTGCGCCGAGTTCTGGATTTAAGACCTTTATCTGATTTTTCTTCAGGGCTGAATAAATCCCGCTCTTCTTATCATTTATGTCGCCGAAGATTATTGCCTTGCCCATACAGCTTTGTACGCATATAGGCGATAATCCGCTGAGTATCCGCTGATGGCAGAAATCGCATTTTTCAGCCCTGCCGCTGGCGTCAATTTCAATTGCATTGTAAGGGCATTTCTCACGGCACTGTCCGCAGCCGGTGCAGTTGGGACGCCGGATTTCAACCACCCCGTCATTATTTTTAAACAATGCGTCTTCTGAACATGCCTCAATGCACGGCGCGTTATCACAATGATTGCAGAGACGCGGAAGAAAAAATTTTTTAATATCAGGGTAACTGCCTGACTTAAATATCTCTACCCTGCATCTGGAGGTCCCAACCGGAATGTTATATTCTGTCTTGCATGTAATCTGGCAGGCGTAACAGCCCACACACCTTCTGAGGTCAATCAGCATTGCATAATGCTTTTGTCTGCTCATAGATTGTTTTAAGAAGAAACTGAGAACTAAGAACTAAGAAGTAAAAACTCTCTGCTGTACGGTTATTTCCCAGTTCTCAGTTCTTAGTTTCCAGTTCTTATTTATGCGATATAAGGACTTTTTTGACTGCCTTTGGAATCGGGATAAGCAAAAGGTCTTCTCTGCATATCTCAGGTTTATATGATTCATAGTCCAATATGCCGAGCTTTCTTTCAAGCCGTTGCGCAAAATGCGACATTGAATAGCATACTACCCAGAACCCTATTGCCATGCAGATGTATGCCGCAAACATCCTGTCAGGCCGGCGCTGGCTGACGATTATGCCTGCCTGTGTAAGCTCAACTATGCCGATTATATAAACCACCGAGGTGTTTTTAAACTGTGAATTAAAGAAACTGACAAAAGACGGGACCATCATTTTAAATGCCTGCGGCATAACGACAAAAAATAAGGCCTGCCAGCGGGACATGCCGGTTGATAATGCGGCATCCATCTGCCCCCTCGGCACTGCCATAAACCCCGCCCTTACTATCTCTGCCTGATAGGCGCCTGCATAGATTGAAAGCGGTATTACGGCGCTCCAGAAAAGCGGCAGGTGAAACCCCAGTACAGGGAGAAAGAAATAAAACCAGAAGACAATCATCAGCAAAGGGGTTGACCGTATGTTTTCAATGTATAATACACTGGGATATTTTATGTAACGTCTGCATGATGCTCTGCCCAACCCAAAAAATATTCCAATCAGCAAGCCGATTATGATTGAAACTATTGCAAGGGATACATTGAGGAACAATCCACCCAGAGGACCGTTGGGATAAGCCCCCAGAAGATAAAACTTCCAATTTGCAAATTGTTCAAACAAATTCATACGTTATGTTCCTGCCCGCCTTACGCTGGCGATATCAATTTTTAACAGTCTCTCGTATCTGATAATAATTCTGGCTGCAGTAAAAGCTACAAGAAGGTAAAAAGCCGTTGCCATAAAAGTGACCTCAAGCCCCCTGAATGTTATTGATTCAACCTGCTGCGTTGCCCATGTAAGCTCGGGCGCTGTTATCACCATGCACAGTGAGGTATTTTTAAAATTATGTATCATCCTCGTCCCTAAAGGAGGAAGGATTATTCTGAAGGCCTCAGGAAGTATGATGTATCTAAACTGCTGAAACCTGTTAAGGCCGGTGGAAACCGCAGCCTCTACATGCCCCCTCGGCACTGCCATAAGTCCGGTCCTGACAATATCCGAGACATATGCAGAGTTGTCAAAGGTAAGGCCAAGGATGCCTGCAATTACAGAATAATAGGCATAGCCGTGAAGTTTTTCGCCGAGGCCAAAAGGCAAAAGCTCGGGGAATACAAAATAAAAAAATAATAACCAGAACAGTCCCGGTATATTCCTGACAGTTTCAACATAAAATTTCCCCGGTATGCGGAGGAACCAGAACCTTGAAAGCCTCATTACGGCAAGTACTGTTCCTACGCACAGAGACACGATTGTAGTGACAGCCGCAATAAGAAAAGTAAGCTTTACACCTGTAATAAGCCAGTCAAGGTATGGCTGTCTGAACGGGATGCTCCAGTCAAATTCATATCTGAGATTAAAAATTTTATGCCTCCATTTTGGCTTTTGACCTGAAGGTCAATTATAAAGAGTTGCTAATCCGTCCTACTGGCCGTCAACTGAATCACCATTGCTGTTATTAACAGGAATATGCAGGATCTTACTCATAAATTCTTTTGTCCGGCTGTGCTGCGGATTTACAAAAATATCCGGCGGCCTGCCGACTTCCACAATCTCCCCCTTATCCATGAAAACTACCCTGTCTGCAACATTGCATGCAAAGCCAATCTCATGTGTAACCACAACCATCGTCATACCGCTTTGCGCCAGGGACACCATTACATCCAGCACCTCGCTTGTAAGTTCAGGGTCAAGGGCTGAGGTCGGCTCGTCAAAAAGCATTATCTTGGGCTCCATTGCAAGACTCCGCGCTATGGCAACGCGCTGCTGCTCGCCGCCTGAGAGCTGGTTTGGGAAATTGTCGCATTTCTTAATAAGTCCCACCCTCTCCATTAGTTTGCATGCCCGATCTTTAGCAGCTGGTTTACTTAATTTTTTTACCTTCATGGGAGCAAGCATTATATTCTGAATGGCAGATTTATGCGGGTACAGGTTAAGATGCTGAAAGACCACCCCTATCTCTGCCCTGAGAGAGGTAAGGTTAGTCTTTGGGTCCTGGATGGAAAACCCGTCAACGATTATCTCGCCGTCGTCAATGGGCTCAAGCTTATTAATTGTTTTTACAAGCGTGCTTTTGCCTGCGCCGCTTGGCCCGCATATGACAACAACCTCGCCGGCTTCTATCTCAAGATTTATATCTTTAAGCACATACGAGTCTTTATTAAATTTTTTGTTGACATTTATAAATTTAATCATAATTTATCTCCCCTGTGGCAAAACCACAGGGAATCTTATGTAAGGAATTTTTATTATATTCGCTCGCTTGCCCCTGTGGCAAGACCACAGGGAATACGCTCACTATCCATATTGAACCTAAAAATATACCCTCCCGGGTTCAGAAAACTTATAATATAAAAAAAATTTCATATTTTCAAATCCATTCCGTCTACAGCTTCGCACTATAATGAAAATCAGGCATTCAAAGCGCTGCGCTTTATCCTAATTGTAAACTAAACAGTGTGAAATTTCTCTTTTCTGCCGGAATAAAGCCTGCAGGGGGCAATGCTTGTTAATACGCCTATGGCGTATTAAATGCAGTAAGAAAGTTGCGGAGGCCTGTCTTTTATTGACGGAAAAAGGAGGCCCTTAAATTTTTTTGGGATGTCTGCCAAAACAGTATATCCCTGCGGTATAATCAGGCATATCAGCACCCCTGCAAGTATAAAAACGCCGCCCATTATTTTGCTCATTATTATCCTGAACAATATTATCTTCAGAGACAGCATAGAACAATCCCTGTCTCCGGAGCCGGCACAGCCCATCATCGGTATGATAAAGAGATAAGGCAAGATACAGAGGATAAGTAATATTACTGATATGTGCTTCATTCTGTGTGTTAATATTATTATCACATTTTCTAATTAGATGTCAAGCAATTAGCAGGCATCAAGCAATTAGCAGGTTGATGTTGGCTGTGTTTACAATTAAGATTAACAGGGTTAGCAAAACAAACTAAGTGATTGCCTTGACACAAACTTCTTTGAGATGTTAATTTTAAAGCTTCATTTGTTTTTATAATTCAAAAACAGGATTAAGATTGAACTATGGCCACTGATTACAAAAATACCCTAAATCTGCCACGGACAGCATTCCCGATGAAGGCAAATCTTGTCCAGAAAGAACAGGAATTGCTAAATTTCTGGGAGAAGAACAACACATATCAGAAAATGCAGGAAAAAGACATGTCCAAGGTTTATATCCTGCATGATGGGCCGCCTTATGCCAACGGACATATCCACCTTGGGCACGCCCTGAATAAGATTCTCAAGGACATTATTGTTAAATACAAATCAATGCAGGGCTATTATTCACCGTATGTTCCGGGATGGGATTGTCACGGACTGCCGATAGAGCATCAGGTGGATAAGGAAAGTAACAAGTTACAAGTTACAAGTAACAAGTTAACGGATAAAGAAAAAACAGAGATACTTCTTAAGAAAAGACAGCTTTGCAGGGAATACGCCTTAAAATTTGTAGACATACAGCGGAAAGAATTTCAGCGTCTCGGCGTCTTTGGAGACTGGGGAAAACCATATCTAACGATGACGTATTCTTACGAGGCGTCAATTGTGAGGGAGTTTTGCAAGTTTGTGGGAAATGGCTATGTTTATAAAGGCAAAAAACCTGTACACTGGTGTCCGTCCTGTATTACGGCGCTTGCAGACGCAGAGGTGGAATATGCCGACAAAGAATCCCCATCAGTTTATGTGAAGTTTAAAGTTAAAAATCCTTCACTGTTAACTGTTAACGGTTCACTGTCAACCGTCTCTTTCGTTATCTGGACTACTACCCCTTGGACCATTCCTGCAAATATGGCTTTGGCATTGCATCCGCAGCTTATATACCGTCTTGTAAAAATTAATGGCAAGGGGCTTATCATTGCAGAGGATTTAATTAAAGACTGCATGGAAAAAACAGGTTATAAAGAAGGTAGTTATTCAGTTTCAGAGGGAAGATGGACAGGCGCTGAACTGCAAGGGATTGCCTGCCTTCACCCATGGATTGACCGTGAAGTTAAAACCATTACCGGAGAGCATGTGACTTTAGAACAGGGCACCGGCGTAGTGCACACGGCGCCGGGGCATGGTGAAGACGACTATGAAATGGCATTAAAATACAATCTTGAAGTCTTTGCGCCTGTTGACCAGAAAGGACTATTTACAGAAGATGTGAAAGAGTTTGAAGGACAGCATGTCTTTAAGACAAATGCGGCTATTATTGAAAAGCTTAAAGGCATAAATGCCCTGCTTGGCGATGCAGGGAAGGTAACGCACTCCTATCCACACTGCTGGCGGTGTAAAAAACCTGTCATTTTCAGGGCAACCGAGCAGTGGTTTATCTCGATGGAAAAACATGATTTAAGAAAAAATGCGCTTGCTGAAATAGAAAATGTCAGGTGGGTGCCGGCATGGGGCCAAGACAGGATTTCCGGCATGGTTAAAAACAGGCCTGACTGGTGCATCTCAAGACAGAGGTCATGGGGAGTGCCCATAGCATTATTCCAGTGCAAAAAATGCAAAGAATTTGTAGTTGATAAGATGGTCCTTGATAAAATTGTGCAGGAGGTTGAGGCTAAAGGCACAGACGTCTGGTTTGAAAAATTACCGGCAGAGCTTCTGCCTTTGGGCTACAAATGTCCCAAATGTTCTTCATCAGAATTTACAAAAGAGAGGGACATCCTTGATGTGTGGTTTGACTCAGGGGTGAGCCATGCCGCAGTCATGGAAGCGGATGAAAGGCTTTCATGGCCTGCTGACATGTATCTTGAAGGCAGCGACCAGCATAGGGGATGGTTTCAGAGCGCCCTGCTGGCCTCAACAGGCACAAGAAGCAGGGCGCCTTACAGGGCAGTGCTTACTCACGGCTTTGTCGTTGACGGGCAGGGGAAAAAGATGTCCAAATCTCAGGGAAACGTCATCTCTCCGGAGGAAATTATAAATAAACACGGAGCGGAAATATTAAGGCTCTGGGTGTCTGCCGCTGATTACAGGGAAGACATGAGGATTTCAAAGGAGATCCTTGACAGGCTTGTTGAGGCTTACAGGAAAATAAGAAACACCTGCAGATTTATGTTAGGCAATCTTTATGATTATGACCCGGAAACGGCAATAAAAAAAGATGCCCTGCTTGAAATAGACAGACATGCCATGAGCCTGCTTCAAAGCCTTATAAAAAAAGCAGGCAGGGCATATGAGGAGTTTGCGTTTCATGAGGTTTTTCATTCAATCTATAATTTCTGCGTAACGGAGATGAGCGCATTTTATCTTGATGTGCTTAAGGACAGGCTCTACACATTTAAGGCAGATTCCGGAGAAAGAAAGGCGGCGCAGTGGGTGCTTTATCAAATTCTTACATCGCTTACGAAGATGATGGCGCCGGCGCTCCCTTTTACTGCAGAGGAAATATGGCAGCATCTTGAGAAAGACAGGGTTCAAGGGTTCAAGGGTTCAAGGGTTCAAGGAGAGGAGAGCATATTCCTTTCTTCTTTCCCTGTGGTTAATGAAGAGTTCTACGATAAAAATCTGGAAGAGAAATGGGGAGCGCTTTTAAAAATACGTGATGAGGTTAACAAGGCATTAGAGATTAAGCGGCAGGAAAAGTTCATCGGCAATTCACTTGAGGCAAAGGTTGTGCTTTATGTAAATGAAGTAAATTATGCTGTGCTCAAGGAGCAGGAAACATTTCTTCCAGCGCTTTTTATAGTTTCACGAGCTGAAATCTTAAAAGAGACAACAAGGACTGAGGGTGTTTACAAAAGCCCTGAGATTAACGGACTTGTCGTCTCAGTCAGCAAGGCAGAAGGCGGAAAATGTGAAAGATGCTGGAGCTGGAGTACGAGCGTAGGAGAGCATGAAGCGCATCCTTCGGTCTGCGGAAAATGTTTTGGGGTGTTAAAGGCTTAATGTTAAAAAATCCAAAGTGGTTATTTGCCGGCATAATCTCCGTCACTGTCATAATTCTTGATTACATTACCAAAATGGCAATTGTGGAATATGTAACCCCGTATGAGTTTATTGACCTGCTACCATTTTTAAGAATTGTACATGTAAGAAACCCGGGCGCAGCATTCGGGCTTTTCGCCGGCGTAAGCAATTATGTTTTTATAGCGATTTATCTTGCAGCTATGAGCATGATAATAATCTACGCCCTGAAGTTATTGCACGGGCTTGAACTTTTTGCATCTGCACTCATCATAGGCGGGGCGACCGGGAATTTAATAGACAGGCTTACTGTGGGCAAAGTTATTGATTTTATTGACTTTTTTATTGGTGATTGGCACTGGCCTGCATTTAATGTTGCTGACTCAGCGCTGACTGTGGGGATTATAATTTTTCTCGTTGCTAATTTAAGCTTAAGGAGGCATGCAACTAAATGACAAATTGAAAAATAAAAAATTGGCTACCCCTCTGTCATTCCCGCTTGACGGGAATCCTTCTCAGAGAGATTCTGGACAAGCCAGAATGACATAGTGAAAAGTCGTTTTCAATTTTGATACCTCATCCCGAAATGTCGGGACTGCGGGGTAGTTCATTTTTACTTTTTTATTTTTAAATTTATTTTTTATGCATCCAATTCTCTGTAAAATAGGACCGCTTACCTTACATACCTATGGAGCCCTTGTTGCAGCGGGTTTTATAGCAGGGCTTTTTGTCGCAATAAATCAGGCAAAAAAACAAGGAATACCGAAGGAAAAAATACTTGACTTAGGCTTTTATATTTTAATATCTGCAATTGTCGGCTCAAGACTTCTATTTGTAATCATTGAATATGAGTATTATATTAAACATCCTTTGGATATTTTTAAATTGTGGGAGGGCGGGCTTGTTTTCTTCGGAGGACTATTGCTTGCCCTTCCGGTTGTAATCTTGTATCTCAGAAAAAATGCCCTGTCATTTGGAAAAGTGGCAGATATATTTGCGCCAGCATTGGCAATAGCGCATGCAATCGGCAGGCTCGGATGTTTTTCCGCAGGATGCTGTCATGGCAAACCGACAACCCTGCCATGGGGCGTAGTTTTCACTGACCCCAATTCATTAGCGATAACAGGCGTGCCTCTTCACCCGACACAGCTTTATGAAGTGCTCGCAAATCTTGTGATTTTTTTCTTACTCCTTTTATTTCAAAGGCACAAGCGTTTTGATGGACAGATCTTTGCTTTGTATCTGATGTATTACTCTGCCGTAAGGTTTACAATTGAATTTTTTAGAGGGGATATGGCAAGGGGATTTCTCTTTGACGGCATTTCAACATCACAGGGTATAAGCTTAGCGCTCTTTATATCTGCGGTTATTTTTCTGCTTTACAAAAGAGGAATAACCTGAGGGCTAAGACAATGTTAGCAGGTTGCTGACAAACCGCAGGCTAAAGCCCGCGAGTTGAGAGTTAAGAGCTTGCCTGCCGGTAGGCAAGGTTAGGAGTTTAGAAACTAAGAACTGAGAAGTAAGAGCTAAGCCGGCATGGATGTCTTAAAAAGCTTTAGAGGCAACACAGTTAAAGCCATGTTGCCTTATTTATATTTTGTGCAGCAATTCAAAAAACGCTAAGAATTTGCAACATGGCATCCAAATAATTAATGTTGCTTTTCTAAAGATTTTGAGGGCATCCATGTCGGCAACTTACCAGTTCTAATCCAGACAGCAGGCTTGAATATCTTCAAAATTTTAGCAAGCGACAATGATTCATAAATGCCATGTTGCAACCGCTATAGTTTTGTATCTAATAAATAACTGTTAAAGAAAACATGGCAACATGGCAGGTAAGGAGTCGCCTAAACTTTTTCAGATACCCAAGCCTTCTGTTTCTCTCAGTTGTCACTTCTCAGTTCTTAGTTTTTATTTCTTACTTTCTATTTCCCAGTTCCCATTTCTCAGTTCTCACTTGCCGTTACAGATGCAAGTACGCCTCTGGATTCAGCATAAAATCAGCGAGTTGCCCTGTCTTGAAGTGATAATAGCCGGCTGCCGCAATCATTGCCGCATTATCTGTGCAGAGATTTAATGGCGGTAAAAAGACCTTTATTCCCTCTTTTTGTGCATGTTCCGTAATCTTCTCGCGCAATGACTTATTTGCCGAGACCCCGCCGCTAAGGGCAATATTATTCAACCCTTGCTCTTTTGCAGACGCAACTGTCTTTTCAATCAGCACCTCAATGACTGCTGACTGGAAACTGGCGGCGATATCGTTGAGTACAGCAGAAGTTAAGAAATTCAGAGGTTGAGAAGTTAAGAGCCTTTTCTCATCTTCCAATCTTCCCATCTTCTCAATTTCTATCTTCACTGCAGTTTTCAGCCCGCTAAAGCTAAAGTCAGAAGTGCCGGGAAGATACGCTCGCGGAAAACCAATTGCCTCAGGATTGCCGTCCTGCGCAAGCATGTCAATTATCGGCCCTCCGGGATACCCAAGCCCTAAGAGTTTTGCCACCTTATCGTATGCCTCGCCTGCGGCATCATCCCTTGTCCTGCCAAGCTCTTTATAAAGTCCAAATCCATCTACCCTGTAAATGCTTGTATGCCCACCTGAGACTATCAGTGCAAGGAATGGGAATTCAGGCTTTACCCCATCAAGAAAAGATGAAAAAACATGCCCTTCAAGGTGATTTACAGCCACCAAAGGAATATTGTGAACAAATGACAATGACTTAGCAAAACATACCCCAACAAGCAGGGAGCCTATCAGACCGGGTCCCTTGCACACTGAGATTGCTGAAATATCTTTAAAAGCTACCCCTGCTGCTTTTTTCAATGCCTCATCAACTACAGGTAATATCATTTCAATATGCCTTCTGGAGGCAAGTTCAGGCACAATACCGCCGTATTTTTTGTGGACTTCGTCCTGAGAGGAAACGATGTTGGAAAGAATATTTACCCCGTCCTCAATAACTGAAGCAGCCGTGTCATCACAGGAGGTGTCTATGCCAAGAATTAACATAATGTTATTTATTAGTGAATAAGTTTATAGTTTTTTGCCTAATGGTTATTAAAACATAACACTCATGCCAGCGTCAATGGGAAATGTTCCACGTGGAACATAGGGCAAAAAATGTTATTTGTGTGTGAGTTTCTCTTGCCGCGGAAGTAAGGAGAAAATAAACCGTCAGGAGGAAACTCCTGACGGTTTGGAATTAGAATTAGGGATTTAATTGTCTATGTCTTTCTCTTTTTTCTCAGATATCTTTTCCCTGCCATAACCGCTCCGCCTGTGAGAAAGAGGATAGAGCTTACCGGCTCGGGAGCAACACTGGCAGCCTGCACATGGCTGGCAACGCCTGCCCGCATATAGCCCTGGTCTCCATCATCAAATCCCAGAGTAACAATCAGCTTACCGGAGTCGTTCAATGTCCCATTGAGAGGCGGATTCCAGTTAGGGTAGTTTATCTCGTCATGCGCAAACGCCTCATTAAGGGTGGTTTGATTTTGTAAGAACATATCCAACTCTAAAAACCCAGAGGCCTCATCTAATGGGCGAGGTTGCGTTTCGTTCAGCGCGAGAGACATATTGTAATCCACATTGAAAGTTATGTTCCCGGTCCCTGACACATTGAAATAGCCCCAACGATTCTCACCCCATCCATGGGCATCAGCGTTAAATTGACCGCCCATGTCTGAGGATGCACTCACAGAACTTGACAGTGTTGAAGCATTCGTAAATGCCGTTCCTGCTGCAGATCCATTTGCAGTAGAGTACGCGGCTGAGGCGTATGTATCACCCCAATCACTTGAGCTGGAGGCCTGATTATCCATTTGTACTCCATTATAGTAGGCCCAAGCCTCAGACCCACTTCCCTGTGCTGTCCATGTTAAGCTCATACCAGGGTCAAAAGTAATTACAAGGGAGCTCCAGTCTATCACGGCATCGCCCGTAGCCGTAACCACTGCATGAGACGATGTTGTGAAAGATATACTCGTCATGCAGATGACAACTAAAAGTAATAATGCTTTATACTTTCTTATCATTATAATTATCTCCTTTCTATTAATTTTAAATGCTATGGGTTGAAATGCTACAAATATTCCCCTATGAAAAAATCAAGCAAGAAAAATGCCGCAAAACTGTAAAAAAATAATAACCTTATTTTTCTTTAAAATCAAACAGTTATGGAATTTCTTGGCATGAGGTATTGAGTTTAAGGTGTAACATATTACAATACAGTAGCATTACGGAAGTGTAACCTGTGTGGGGTTTTAAGCTCTATATTGTTTTTTCCCTGTCATTCCCGAGGATTTCTATCGGGAATTCAGGTGCTTTTTTAAAGGAACTGGATTCCGTCCCGATGTGTCGGGACGGAATGACACGAACATGATGGAGGCAAGGGACAGAAAAAACTCTTAGGGCAATACCTTAAAACATGTCATGCGGCAAGTGAAAAATATATAATTAACTTTCATTTTGCCGCATAACATTTCAAAAATAAATCATTGCATTTCTAAGAGCTTTTTCTGTCCCTTGCCTCCTGCCGGAGGTTTTGCTCATTAATTTAATTGCTCTTAAAAAATATTTCCAATAGTAATCCCCTTATGATAAAATTAGCGGGCAATGACTAATATAAAAACCGCAGGAATTATTATCATCGGCAATGAGATACTCTCAGGCAAACTGCATGAAGGCAATTCTTTTTTCCTTGCCTCAGAACTGCGGGAGCTTGGAGTAAGCGTAAGACGCATCTCCGTTATCCCCGATGAAATAGAAATCATAGGCAAAGAGGCGTTTGAGTTTTCAAAGGCGTATGACTATGTTTTTACCTCAGGGGGAGTGGGACCAACGCATGATGATGTCACAATGGCAGGCATGGCTCACGGCTTTGGCGTAAAACTTACACCGCACCCTGAAATTGAAGGTTTTTTGACAAAAAAATATAAAGACATTCTCACTGACGCCATGCTCAAAATTGCCCTGGTGCCCGAGGGAACTGAGGTCATTTCATTTAAAGAGATGCGTTTTCCAGTTGTGGTTTTCAAAAATATATTTATTTTTCCCGGAATCCCGGATTACCTGAAAAATAAATTTTCCCTGATTAAGGAACGGTTCCGCTCATCACCGTTTTATCTGAAGCGGATTTTTCTTAATAATACCCATGAATCGCTGATTGCAGATACACTGACTGAGATTGTGCTTGAGAACAAAGATGTGGATATAGGCTCTTACCCGATTGAAAACAACCCTGAGCACTGCATAATTATCACTGTTGAATCCAAATCTGAGGGAGCATTCAAAAAGACGCTTGCGGCATTAAAGACAAAACTGCCGGAAAATATAATCGTCAGAGTGGAATAAAAATTAAAACAGCAAAGCTATTTAAACCACAGAGGACACAGAAAAATCTTATGCTTTGGGTGTTGTCATTCCCGCGAAGGCGGGAATCCAGTATTTTAAGTTTTTGGATTCCCCGATCAAGTCGGGGAATGACGTTTTTTTAAGAACACAAAGTGGCTTTCTGTACTCTCTTTTTTTCTTAAAAAATCTGTGTTAATCTGTGTTAATCTGTGGTTAAGACTATTTCTCCCCGCCGTATTTGTGCACTGCCTCAACTACTGCGACTGCGCTTTCAACAGGCGTCTCAGGCAGGATGCCATGACCGAGGTTGAAGATATACCCGCGTGCAGAATCAGCTTTCTTTAAAATATCTTTTACGCGCTCAACTATTTTATCTTTTGGCAAAAACAAGGCGCACGGGTCCAAATTGCCCTGAACCGAGATTTTACTGCCGAGGTGTTTAATTGCCGTATCAATGCTTATCCGCCAGTCAATGCCTGCAACATCCGCGCCTGAGTCCTTAATATCTTCAAGCACGCCGGCGCATTCGCCGACAAAATAAATAATCGGCACCGGCTGTCTTTTCTCCTGCGCCTGCCACTTCCTGAGATTTTTAATTATCTCTTTAACATAAGGCAGGGCAAAAACTTTAAAATCCTGCGGTGAAAGCGCGCCTCCCCACGAATCAAAAAGCTGAAGCGCCTGAGCGCCTGCCGCTATCTGCCCCTTTAGATATTCAGTAAGCGTCTGCGTGATTTTATCCATGACTGCAGCATAAAGCTTTGGGTTTTGAAACATCATCCTTTTTGTATTCAGGAAATTCTTTGATGTCCCGCCCTCAATCATGTATATAGAAGTTGTAAAAGGAGCGCCTGCAAATCCAATCAAAGGAACCCGTCCCGCAAGCTCCCTGCGCAAAATCCTTATGGTTTCCATCACAAAACTCAGGTCGTTCTCAGGGTCGGGTATTCGGAGTTTTTTTAATCCGGCCGCATCTCTTACCGGGTTTGAAAACTGGGGACCGATTTTTTCAGAAAATTTAAGCCCGAGGCCCATTGCCTCAACCGGGATGAGTATGTCAGAAAAAAGTATTGCCGCATCAACGCCGAGCGCATCAATCGGCTGTATTGTCACTTTAGCCGCAAGCTCAGGCGTTTTGCAAAGGGTAAGAAAATCCACTTTTTTTCTCACCTGCTGATATTGCTTTAAATACCGCCCTGCCTGCCTCATTATCCAGACAGGGGTATGTGAAACTTTTTCACCGCAGCACGCCTTTAAAAATGTATCATTCATTTTCCCTCCCGTTTTAGTCTCTTCGGAACATATCCGCAGAAAGGCTCTTCATCAAGATAATCTCCTGTAATGGCGTATGCCCTTGCCCTGCAGCCTCCGCACACTGTCACATACTCGCATGAACCGCATCTGCCCTTATATTTTTTAAAGTCCCGCAGTTCTTTGAACAGCCCGGAGTTTTCCCAGATATCTTTAAAAGACTGTTTCCTTATATTGCCTGCTGATTTCGGGAAATAACTGCAAGGAAGCACATTGCCGTCAACATCAATCAGGGAAATTACCTGCCCTGCGATGCACCCCTTAGCGCCGCCGGTGGAGAATTTAAGCGTCCGGCGCTCAAACTTTTCTCCCTTTTGTTTCGCCTTCTGAAGAACGACCCTGTAATAATGCGGCGCGCAGGTGGGACGCACCAGCATATCTTTTTCTTTCTTCTCCATTTCATAATGCCAGTCCAGCAGTTCTTCGTAGTCCTCTTTTGAAATCAGCTCGCTCATTATATCCTCGCCCCTGCCGGTAGGAACAATCATGAACATATACCATGCCGTGGCGCCGAGTTCTTTTGCGAGTTTGTAAACTTTGGGAATTTCCCCCTGATTGCGCTTTGTAAAAGAGGAATTTATCAGAAACTGGATGTCATGCTTTTTGAACAATCCTGCCGCATTTACAACGCCGTCAAAAGCGCCTTTCTGCGATCTGAAATCATCATGAACCTCAGCTGTAGAGCCGTCAAGACTTAGGGATACCATCCTGATGCCTGACGCCTTAATATTCCTGCAGATGGCTTCTGTCACCAGCGTGCCGTTTGTAGCAAGGCACATCCTTAACCCCTTTTCAGTTCCATATTTTGCAATATCAAAAACATCCGCCCTCAATAAAGGCTCGCCGCCTGAAAGCACCACAACGGGTTTTGCATAACTTGATATGTCATCAATAATTCTATAAGCTTCCTCCGTAGAAAAATCCGGGTGCTGGGACACTATCATTTCAGACGAAGAACGGCAGTGGACGCACTTAAGATTGCATCTGCGCGTAATCTCCCATGCAATCCATTTTGGCTCAAACTTGGTAATCATTTTTATATTTTAACATAGAGAAGAGGGGTTTATCCCGGTAGAAATAATGTTTCTAACGGAACTTACAGAAATCTTTTAAATGCTTCGTTGGACAGGAGGAATCCTTTTCTTGTAAGCCTCATATGATTGTCCTTAAATTCAAGAAGCCCCGCATCTTCTAATTCTGCTATCTCCTTCCGGTAATATGTTAAAAGGTTCTCGCCGTATCTTTGACTAAGAAAATCAACATTTATTCCCTCTGTCTGCCTCAAGCCGAGAAATATAGCCTCGCTGAGAGCCTGTTTTTTCGTAATCGCTTCAGATTCCTTAACCGGACTTTTATTCTCTGATACGAGTTTTATGTAATCATCAATCTGCGCAGTATTGCGAAGGCGCTTTCCATTTATAAATGAACTTGCGCCAATGCCTGCGCCGTAATACTTACCTCTCTGCCAGTAATTCAGATTGTGCCTGCACTGATAACCGGGCAGGGAAAAGTTTGAAATTTCATAATGGATATAGCCCGCAGATGTCAGATAATCTATCGTATAGTTATACATTTTAATAATTTCTTCTTCATCCACAAAACCCCATCCCGAAAGTCTTCGGGACTGTGGGGAGTCCTTATACTCCCCTCCCCCTTGTCGTAGCGACCCTTCGCGGAGACCCGCTTCGGGACGGGGGAGGGCGAGGGTGGGGGTGATTAAGATGCTGTTTTCACCCTCCCCTACATCCCCTCCCGTAAAGGGAGGGGAGACTTTAGGATACCCCGCTTTCTCTGCGGCGGGGAGGTTCATGTATTCATAAAGCAGTGTCCCTTTCTCAACTGTCAACTCGTAAGCCGATATGTGCTGAGGCTTAAGGCTTACCGCCTTCTCAAGCGTTTTTCGCAAGCTTGCCATACCCTGCCCGGGTATGGCATAGATGAGGTCTATGCCGGTATTCCGGAATCCTGCTTCTCCGGCAAGAAGAACCGCACGCTCTGCGTCTTCCGCTGTGTGCAATCTTCCAAGGCAGGCAAGCTCATTATCATCAAAAGACTGAACGCCGATGCTCAATCTGTTTATGCCGGAGGATAAAATCGCCGAAAGTTTTGCTCTGTCAACCGTCCCGGGATTTGCCTCAATTGTTGCCTCAGTATTTTTCTGGAAGGGCAGGGTGTTAAAAATATGCGTGATTAAATCAGTTAAGCGCTCAGTTGAAAGCGCTGTAGGCGTACCGCCGCCGATGTAAAGGGTTGATGTGTCGGGAAGGGGGATAGGGGAGGGGTAAATCGCATTAGAGATAGCGTGAATCTCTTTTTTCAAAGCCTCAATATAAGCATTTGCCTTTGCGGGGTCATAAATGCCTGACACAAAATCGCAGTAGATGCATTTTTTTAAGCAAAACGGGATGTGGACATAAAGGAACAGCATGGATAATTTTAACAGAGATCAAGCTAATTCTGTTGTTTTAATGTGATATAATCAGCATCATGGAACCTGTAGTCGGCACCAACCGCAAGGCTTATCATGATTACTTTATAGAAGAGACCTATGAGGCAGGCATCTCGCTTTTAGGCACTGAGGTAAAGTCCCTGCGTGACGGCAAGGCTAATCTTAAGGACAGCTATGTCATAATTAAAAACGGAGAGGCGTTTTTGCTTAACTGCCACGTAAGCCCGTATACCCACGGCAACATCCTGAACCACGACTCGTTAAGAACAAGGAAACTGCTCCTTCACAAGCAGGAGATACAAAAACTCTGGGGCAAGCTCACTCAAAAAGGGCTTACTCTCATCCCGCTTAAGCTGTATTTTAAAAAAGGCAGGGCAAAGGTTGAGATTGGCTTATGCAAGGGAAAGAGGCAGTATGAAAAAAGAGAGGAGATAAAGAAAAAAGAGGCAAAGAGGGAGATAGAGAGGCATTTGAGGCGCAGCAATTAATTAATGTCTGGTTACAAAGCTCAAATGCCAGCAAATATATTTTTAAATATGCTGTTTTCAAAGGGATGTGCGGCATATTAAATTATACCACTAAAATTTATCCCGCACTTATCAATGCCTTTTTACGTCTTATCCGTAAGCGCTGCGATGCCCGGCAGGTCTTTGCCTTCAAGAAGCTGAAGCGCTGCGCCGCCGCCTGTTGAGATAAAGGATATGCTTTCAGGGGAAACCCCCGCCTTGCTTACGGCAAGGTCGGTGTCGCCGCCGCCTACGATTGTAAGGGCGTAGGCGTCTGCAACCGAGCGCGCAAGCGCAAAGGTCCCGCGCGAAAAAGCATCTATTTCAAAAACCCCCATGGGCCCATTCCACAATATAGTTTTTGCATTGCCCAGTGCCTCTGAAAAAAGCCGGACTGAGGCAGGGCCTATGTCCAGCGCCCTCCAGCCTTTGGGTATTTCCTGAACAGGGACGATCTTTGTTTCAGCGCCCGGCTCAACACTCTGGGCAATAACGCTGTCTACCGGCAGGTAAAACTTGACGCCCTTAGCAATAAGTTTTTCTTTTATCTTGTTTGCAAGGTCCAGCATCTCATCTTCAACAAGCGAGTCTCCGACCCCATATCCCATTGCTTTTAAAAAAGTGTACGCCATGCCGCCGCCTATTATTACCTTGTCCACCTTGCCCTCAAGGTTTCCGAGCACCCCGATTTTCCCTGATACCTTTGCCCCGCCGAGGAGCGCCACAAACGGCCTGACCGGGGAATTTACAACGCCCTGCAGATATTCAATCTCCTTGCGTAAAAGGAATCCTGCGGCAGAGGGAAGAAATTTTGTTATGCCGACGGTTGAGGCATGACTCCTGTGCGCCGCTCCGAATGCGTCATTTATATAATAATCTGCAAGCCCTGCCAGTTTCTTGCTGAAGGCTCCGTCGTTTTTCTCTTCCTCAGGATGAAATCTCAGGTTTTCAAGGAGTATGATATCTCCTTCTTTCATCTTGCTTACGGCGTCTTCAACTTCAGGTCCCATGCAGTCCGGCAAAAAAACCACTTCCTTTTTTATAAGACGCTGAAGCCTCTTTGCAATAGGCGCAAGGCTGTACCGCTTATCCGCCTTGCCCTTGGGCCTTCCGAGATGCGAGGTAAGGATTAATTTAGCGCCCTCGTCAATTGCATAGTTTATTGTCGGTATGGTTGAGCGTATTCTCCGGTCATCCGTAATATTGAGGTCTTCATCAAGAGGCACATTAAAATCTGCGCGGATGAAAAGCCGCTTCCCTTTTATATTCAAGTCTGCAATGGTAAGCTTGTTTAAAACTCCCTTTATCGGCTCTGAATGGTTATTCTTCATCACTTTTTGCCTGCCATGTAAAGGATTAAATCTCTGATACGGCTGCTGTATCCCCATTCATTATCGTACCATGAAAGAACCTTGACCATCTGCCCTTCAAGGACTTTTGTAAGCGCTGCGTCAACTATGGATGAATGAGGATTTCCGTTAAAATCAATTGATACAAGCGGCTCGTCGCAGTACTGCAAGATTCCCTTAAGCGCGCCTTCGGCCGCTTCTTTCAGCGCGGCATTTACGGTTTCTGCAGTTGCCGGTTTTTCAACCTCGGCAACGAGGTCCACCACAGAGACATTGGGCGCAGGCACCCTGATGGCCATGCCGTCAAGTTTTCCTTTTAATGCAGGCAGTACAAGCCCGACTGCCTTTGCCGCCCCTGTTGTTGTAGGTATCATTGAGACTGCGGCGGCTCTGGCCCTTCTTAAATCCTTGTGCGGAAAGTCAAGGATTCTCTGGTCATTGGTGTACGAATGTATGGTGGTCATGAGTCCGCGCTTGATTGTGAATTTCTGATGAATTACCTTTGCCATCGGGGCAAGGCAGTTTGTCGTGCACGAGGCATTGGAGATAATCTTGTGCGTTTTGACATCAAGCGTCTCCTCATTAACGCCCATGCAGATGGTTGCATCAGGGTCTTTTGCAGGCGCGGATATGATAACCCATCCGGCTCCTGCCGTTAAATGCTTTGAGGTGCTTTCCTTATCCACAAAACGGCCTGTTGATTCAAGCACTATGTCAACCTTCAGGTCCTTCCATGGAAGCTGTGCAGGGTCGCTGATTGCAGTAACCTTTATCTCTTTTCCGTTTACGGCAATGCCGTTGTCCTTGACTTTTATGTCAGCTTTGCAAATACCGTGAACAGAGTCATACTTAAGAAGATGCGCCAGCGTCTTTGCGTCAGTGAGGTCGTTAATGCATACAATATCAATGCCGCTTTCCCCGAGACTTGTCCTTAAAAAATTCCTTCCAATTCTCCCAAAACCGTTAATGCCTACCCGTATAGCCATAAATCCTCCTTTATTAACAGACTGCAGTTAGCGATTAGCAGTTGGCAGTTAGTTGTTGTATCCTTCACTAACTGCTAACCGCTAATTACTGTCTGTTTAGATTTCCATCAGTTCTTTTTCTTTATGGGACATGATTTCATCAATTCTTTTTATATAACTATCCGTAATTTTCTGTATCTCATCTGTTGATTTTTTGACATCATCTTCGCTTATGTGTTTTTCCTTCTGGAGTTTTTTAATTTCATCGTTGCCGTCACGGCGGATATTTCTTACAGCGACCCTTGCCTCCTCAGCCCTTTTATGCACATGCTTGATAATCTGCTGCCTGCGCTCCTCGGTAAGTGGAGGGATTGGCACACGGACTATCTTTCCGTCATTGGCTGGATTTAATCCGAGGTCTGATTTTTGTATGGCTTTTTCAATTTCAGGTATTAACTTGGGCTCCCATGGCTGAATGGTAATCAGCCTGCTTTCGGGCACTGCTAAGGTTGCAACCTGATTAAGAGGCGTAGGCGTTCCGTAATAATCAACTGTCAGCCCGTCTAATATTGAAAGCGACGCCCTGCCGGTCCTTATGCTTGAGAGGTCTTTTTTAAGCGCCTCAAGCGTCTTTTCCATCTTTTCGGTAAGTTTTTTCTTTACTTCTGCCTGCATGGGAATTTCACCCCCTCAATGAGTTATCAACTGATCAATGTCCCGATTTTTTTGCCTTCCAGGATTTTTTTGATATTGCCCTTTTCTCTCAGGCTGAATACAATTATCGGGAGTTTATTGTCCATACACAGGGAAATCGCTGTGGAATCCATGACGTGGAGTCCTTTTTTAAGCACGTCAATATATTTAATCTCAGGAAATTTTTTTGCCTTCCGGTCTTTCATCGGGTCGCTGCTGTAAACGCCGTCTACTTTTGTAGCCTTAAAAATAACCTCAGCGCCGATTTCCATAGCCCTCAATGCCGCCGCGGTATCAGTGGTAAAGTATGGGTTGCCTGTGCCGCCGGCAAAAATAACCACCCGGCCTTTTTCAAGATGCCTCACGGCCTTTCTTCTGATATAAGGCTCTGCAAGCTCCTG
>JACRGX010000100.1 GCA_016212185.1 Nitrospirota bacterium | reverse complement strand
TTTGTGTGCTTGGGCAGCGTCATCGGGCCTAAGCCGCCTGTCGCTGTTGTCGCTGCTGCATTGCCTCCGTGACAGGAGTCGCACTGTGCTGCGTCCGCTAAGGTGCCGCCCCACTGAGGCTCCCCGGCTCCGTGACAATATATATTAGAGCATTGCCCGTATGAGTCAAACATTGTAGTTGATCCGCTATAACTTGCACCGCTTACCCTCGGGTCTGTTGAGAATGCAACATTTGCCTGATTATTCACATGGCCTGTCGGATAAGTTGAATGGCATAATGTACATGCAAGGTTAAGCTCAGTGCTTCCTGCATGCTTGGTATGATTTCCAAGGGTCGGAGGATTTGCATTAGTAGCCTTATGACAGTCTCCGCAAGCTACTGTCACGCCTACTGTGCCCCACGCCGGCGTCGTATTTGCACCGCTGCCCCATGAAGTTCCATTTGTCAGTTTTCCATGACAATATAAATTATCGCATGTCTTTGTGCCTGTATTGGTTATTGTTGTGTTAGGGTCAGATGCCACATACCCATCGGTAACCGGTGGAGTAGTCTGTGCATCATAAATTCCGCCGATATATGCGCCGCTGAACAGATTAAATCCAATCCTGATTGGGATAGTTGCCGGAGCTGGGTCCTGCTGTCCATAACATACCGCCGCATAATGACATGTTGTACATTGATACCCTTTTGTTACATTATGCAACTCATGCTTCCCATATGTATCTGACCCTGTAGCATTCGGGGTTGTTACCTTTGAAGCATCGCTAACCGGCGGTATTCCATGGCAAGAGCCGCAATTAGAGCCCGCACTAAACCCATTCACATGAAAATGACAGTCTGTGCAGTTCGCCCCCACATTGTGGTTGTCTATTGTTGTATAACCGGTATTCCTGTATCTTGGGAGGTTATTTGAAGGATTCTGCGTCTGCGTATGGCAGACCTCACATACACCGTCATAAGTGGAATCATAGTCTGCAAAATTATTGGCGCCCACTGGTCTAAAAAACTTAACATTCTTCGCATTAATTATTTCTTTAACCAGTTTGCCATAAGCTATTCCAAAGGTGGCGCCCGGCTTTACATAATTATTATTTAATGTACCCTGCACTGTAAGAGTGTCAGAGGTATTGGATAGAATTTTGTAATTTAGGTTTAGGTATGATGTATTCCCAACTACAACATGGCTCGCCCACTGATTGTCTGCCCAGCCAGCGCCTGTTTTTGTTATTGTATTACTGGTAGCTGAACTTGCAGCGCCTCTATACAGATAACTAATAGTGCTCCACTTTCTGAACTGCATTTGCTGATGAGGGCTATGGCAGGTTCTGCACTCTGTTGTCCAGTCTCCATAATTTCTCTCAATCGTTGTCCACCTAAGGCTTGAATGCGTTTTTTCGTATAAGATATTCGGCGGTGAACCAGTATGGCAACCCCAGCAAAGATTATTATATTGCGTATCATCAATGTCCTGAGGCACATGAGACATCCATGAGGGCATCGGACCGGAGACGACATAATGACAGGATTGGCATCCTATGCTGTTTACATCTACATGCGGATTATCAAGCGAATATGCAAAAATAGCAATCAGCGTGATTGCCAGTGTTAAGATGAAAACCATTAAAATGCTGTTTTTTCTATTCATAGCTCCCTTTAATATCCCAAATCGCCTGCCGCCACATTAACACCATAGAGCGTGTTTAATGGCTTGAAAGTCGTGATAACTGCGCCGGAAGAAGCATTAAGTATCCTCACAAAGGCCCTGTTGCCTGCATAAGGACCGGCGCCTGCTACAATCTCTGCTATTCCATCCCCGTTTGTGTCACCGCTGTCTATGGTAGTTCCATATGCCCTTGAAAGGTTTGCTGTAAATTGAGATAACTGAGTGCCATTTCTATCAAATACTTTTATTGTATCCCTTGAGGCGCGGTCTGGTCCTGCACCTGTTATTATTTCATCATATCCATCGCCATTAACATCTGCGCTTGTAATATTCACACTATATTTATAATAAGATTCTGCCGTAAATTCCTTTGTAAGCGTTGCGCTCCACTGCCCTACGCCCATAGAGGTATCAATATCCCATATCCTTATAATACCTGTGTTTGTATTTCCGGCTCCCGGAGCTGTAATCAGCTCTGCAACTCCATCATCATCTACATCTCCGGCAGCGACTTCAACCCCGAATAATGTATCATATGCAAGTAAATCTATACCGCTGTCAACCATCTGTTGTATTGCAGGGTCATATGCATATATCTTGACGTATGACGGATTTGCAGGTCCTGCACCTGCGCCTGTTATAACCTCATATTGTCCATCACCGTCAAAATCACCGGAGGCTACATTTATACCATAATTATATGTCGCTCTTGCTCCATTATATCCTACTGTAAATCCTACTATTTTACTTCCGGTTCTGTCAAATATATTTACTTCTCCGGGGTTTTGCGGCCCGGGACCTGCGCCTGTAATTATCTCAAATATACCATCGCCATCTATGTCACCCGATGCTACATTTACACCATATTTATAAGTATTTGCAATAAATTGCACACCTGTCGGAGCGCCATCAGAATATACTACATTAACTGTCGCCGGATTAGTTGAGCCGGGCCCTGCACCTGCTATGATATTTTTCTTTACGACTGTTTTCTTTACATATGTACCAGTAAAGCTTATACTGCCGCCGCCTGTTAATGTCTGCGTCTGAGAGGCAGGAGTAATATAACCTAAGACATCACCATAAATTATTGCATAAGTGCCCGGAGGTGCATCTGTCGCTGTCATGCTCGTCCCGCTGCCTGAATAAGATGCCGGGCCGCTGATTGTAAACGTTGCAGTTGTGCGGTTTGTTGTTACATTTATTGTGCCATATGCTATAACATTTAAAGTAACAATTATATTAGCCGGGCTTCCTGTTGCGCTGTCTGCGGTTACCGTGATTGTCCCGACATATATTCCAGCACTCAGCCCTGCCGGATCAACAGATACCGTAATTGTATCAGGCGCAGCACCTGAATATTTATTTAGCGTTATCCAACTGCTGTTGCTTGTTGCGTTCCAATCAAGCGTGCCGCCTCCGGTATTTTCAATTGTCAATGTCTGCGCTGACGGCACTAAACCATTCAGAGATGTATAATCCAATGAAGACGGATTTACTGAAAGCACTGCCGGAGGCGCGGTGACTGTAAGTGATACGCTTACAACCTCTGTTACTCCTGACTCTGCCGTTACCGTTACCGTTCCTGAATATGTGCCTGCTAAAAGTCCTGCAAGATTTATCCCTACATTTAATATAGATAACTGCGCCGGAGGGGTTGACCCGGAGGTCTGTGAAAGGGTTATCCAACTGTCACTTACAGATGCAGACCAGTTAAGCGTTCCGGTGCCGGTATTGCTTATTTCTACATTTTGCGCCTGAGGATCGCCGCCCTGCTGTCCTTCAAATGAAAGGGTAAGCGGACTTACGCCCATCACTGTATATGAATCCACTCCAAAAACATCAACCCTTGAGGCATTCAACGATGCTATGAAAAGCCTGTTGCTCTTACCAATCGCAATGCCCATCGGAGTTCTCATGGGGCTGATTTCATCATAAATGCTTCCAAGATATGTGCCGTTGCTGTTATACACCTGAGCTATATTTTGATAGGAATCCGTTACATATATTCTGCCTGCCCCGTCAACATCAACGCCCATCGTCCTTATTAAATATCCTTCACCCTGCCCGTAAGCGCCAAAGGTGCGTTTAAATACACCATTCATGTCAAAAATCTGTATTCTTACACTCTCGGTAATTCCCTGGGTTGTCGTGATTACCTTGAGGTCTGAAACTATTATCTCTCCTGCCGCTTCATTTATCGCTATTGATGTCGGGGACTGAAACTGACCATCTCCACTGCCTGTTGAACCGAATGATGATTTATAGGAACCGTCCGGGTTGTAAATTTTTATAATATTTGACTTTAAATCTGCTACGTATATATTGCCTGCATTGTCAGTTGTAATTGCTGCCGGTGTTACAAATTCGCCGTTGCCAGAACCAAGTTTAAATAAAAAGTTTAAATTTCCATCGTATACTTCTACATTATTTGCGCCAGCATTCCCAATAAAAATCCTTCCGCCTGCATCTACGGCAACGCTGATCGGTTTATTAAGAGTCAAAAGCGAAGTAAGGTAGGCACCGTTGTGGTTGTAAATATTTAAGCTGTTTTGAGTTGAAGAAACTACGTAGAGATTTTCGCGCGCATCAAGCGCCAATGCCGTGGGAGCGCTTGTTGAAACCGCCTGGAGCTTTGTAAAGGCAGGCGCGATTGCCTGCGAATAACTTGCAAAGGAAAGCAGAAAAATGCTAAAAATAGCTGAAATTATTAGAAATTTCGTGGTATTTTGTATTGTTTTGGTTTTATTCATAGTTATATAGCTCCGTTCTATAATTAAGCAAAAATAATACCAACGGTAAAATAAAAATTAAAAAGATAAAACCAATTAAAAAATAAGGGGAAAACCTGCCTGTTACAAATTTTGACAGTCATTCTGTGCGTTAAATAGCCAAAATTATGTGTGTTTTCACTCTCTTTTATATATATTATGCTGTATAAAAGTGGTGGTATAATATATCAGGGTAACTGAAAACTATTTTAACATAACTTAAAATTAAAAACCTATGGAAACATCAGAAAACATAAGAATAGCAAAAGACTTAATTCAGGCTTTTATTAAAGCAAAGAAGACCCTCAAACTATATCCCGGAAACAACCCAATTTACGCAAAAACACTGGATAATATCCTATTAATGCTCGTTAATTTTTTTAATTACAAAGATGAGCTTACTTTAAAAATAAAACAAAATGATATCTTTTTCGGTTCTGAGCAGGTATACCATAATCCCGGGAAAGACAATAATCTGGCCCTCTTTTTTTTCAAGGACGGGCTTCGTGAATTAAGTTTTAAAAAAGGGCTGCCAAAAGAGGAGCTGGAAAATTTTTTGAAGATTGTTTCGCTGGATTTTGACAAGGAGGCTGTTGATGATGACATCGTCACACTGCTCTGGGAAAAAGACTTCAAAAGCATAAAATATATCGCTGATGAAGCATTCCTGCTGGAGGATGAAGACTATGAAATAAAGGCGCTGGCAGAGATAAAAAATAAGGCGCCTGATGCTGACATGATCTTAAAAGCCTATGCTGACTCATTCAGCGCAAAAGACATTACCGATATTTCAACCGCAGACATCACAGATAAAGACATTCAACTGCTCATAAACGAAAAAACAAAGGATATTGGGGACAAAACTGGAAAACTTTTACAGATATTATTTGAGATGCTCTCTCTGGCGGAAAACACAGCAGAACTTGAAAATATCATCCATGCCTTTAATGCTATTATTTTATATGCCATCAAATACAGGGATTTTTCAACATTCGTGAATATCATTAAAAAAACAAAGGAAACGGCAGAAAACTTCTCAACCCCTGATAATATCAAGAACCAGTTGAATCTGCTGCTGTCAATCGTTAACTCTGAAGAGATAATAAAACAAGTAGGCGGAATGCTGGACTCTGAGAAACAAATAGATGAAAATATTTTAGATGAATACCTTGGGCTTCTGGGTAAAAATGCCGTAACCGGCTTTATCTCGGTTTTAGGCACGCAGGAAAGCATCCACGGAAGAAAAAAAATTATCAATATACTCATCCG
This sequence comes from Nitrospirota bacterium, assembly GCA_016212185.1. NCBI lineage: Bacteria > Pseudomonadati > Nitrospirota > Nitrospirota bacterium. Next base: position 25,836 of record JACRGX010000100.1, on the reverse strand, counting down.
TCTCGGTGAAACAGATATCTCGGTACTTGCATCAGGGCTCAATGACCCAAGGTGGTATGTTGTTAGAAACATCATTTATATCCTCAGCCAGATTGGTGATAAAAAAGCGGTGGAATATCTGCTGCCAATGGCAAAACACACAGATGCGAAGGTCAGAAAGGAGATAGCAAATGCATTTGGCGACTTTAAAAATCCGGCCTCAATACGCATATTAAAAGATTACCTCAATGATGCTGATGCTCTGGTACGAAAGGCTGCGGTGAAGGCCCTCAGCGGCATGGGCGCTGAAACTGTCAAGGGAATAATCATTGATAATATAACAGAGAAAAACTTCTCTGACCGGTCATTTGATGAAAAACGTGAATTTTTTCAGGCCCTGTCCTGCTGGAATAACACTGACACAGTTGCATTTTTAATAAACTACCTGCAGAAAAAGTCATTTTTAAACTTACTGCAGGATGCCGAAACCAAGGCATGTGCGGCATATGCCCTCGGGTTATTGGGGAATAAAGACGCCCTCCCGGCATTATACAAACTCAGGGACTCAAAGAACAGCCTCCTGAGGGATTATGTAAACGCCGCAATCAAGAGGATAGAATATGGCAGCTAAAGAAGATATAAACATCACTAAAATTTCAAGGGATATAATAAACCAGCTTGCCGTTGTCATAAGAAACGCCCAGATTCATGCACCGAATAATGTCGCAGTTCTGACCTCCATTGATAAGTTCACCGCCATGATAAACCCTTTACTGGCAGATTCCAGGGAAACATTCACGCTTGAGATGATCGGAGAATTCTTTTATGTAAACGACATGCGGATAAGCTACCCTATGGAATATCTCCTGAATTTTGCTTTCCTTATCAGCGAATTCAAAAAGCGGAGAATGGGTGGGATAAAAATAACCAATCCGCTCAATTCTGAAGATATGCAGATATTTCTCAAAGCATTTATATCTTCAGCATTATCCTACGATCCGCTTAAAACCCTTTCAGACGGCATCCTTGACATTATACAGCTTGATGTAACTCCACCGCAAAAAATTAAAGAAGACAAAACAAACGTTGAGGAAGAGTCTACTATAAAAAAACAGGTTAAGAAGACATATTTCAATGCCGTTTCTTATACCAAAGGTTTCATGAACAAATTGAGTTCGGGAGAAACAATAAACATAAAAAAAGCAAAGAGGATTGTTGAATCAATGGTGGACCTGATACTGCGTGAGGAGGAATTGCTTTTAGGCATGACCGCCATAAAAAATTATGATGAATATACCTATCACCACTCTGTTAATGTAAGCATCCTTTCTGTTGCCTTCGGACAGCGGCTCGGCTTAAGCAGAAATGCGCTCACGGAACTCGGGCTTGTTGCGCTTTTCCATGATACAGGGAAGGTTGAGGTACCGCCAGAAACACTCAACAAACCGTCCGAGCTAAACGAAAATGACTGGGTGGTAATGAGAAAACATCCTTTCTGGGGCGCAAAGACAATATTGAAACTGAAGGGGCTTGATAATATATCCCTCAGAAGCGCCATTGTTGCCTTTGAGCATCACCTTAACTATAACATGTCAGGTTATCCAAAGGTTTCTCCGCCCTTTGAACCTGATTTCTATTCAAAGATAGTCAGCCTTGCAGACAGTTATGATGCTATGACATCAGCGAGAGTTTATTCAAGAACCCCGACTGCACCTGACGATGCAATCAGCGCCATGATAAAAGGGGCCGGCACGCATTATGACCCCGTTCTTGTCAAATTCTTCGCAAATATGCTCGGCGCATTGCCCGTCGGCTCCCTTGTCCTTCTTGATACAAAGGAATTCGGTATTGTGTTTAAGAGCAATGCCGTGCTCCGGAATAAACCAATAGTTTTAATACTTGTAGACAGCAGCGGCAACAAAATCAAAGGCCGTATGGCAGACCTCTCGGAGAAAGACAGAACTGACAAATTTCTGAGAACCGTCATTAAAACCTTAGACCCGAATAAATACAACATTGACCTCGCCGACTATCTGTTATTTGAAGGCCTGTAATAAATAAGCAGCCGTTAATTATCCGGGTTTTTAGAGACCATTTCCAATTCATAGCGGGCATCTGAATCATTAGGATTAAGATAGACCGCATACTGAAGCGCCTTCATAGCTTCGTTCACATAATTTTGGTTTTTGTAAGTAACACCAAGGTTGTAGTATGCGTTCTGATAATCAGGCCGTAACTCTATTGCGGTATGAAATTCTCTTATTGCATCATCAAAAAGACCCTTTCTTCCGTAAGCAATGCCGAGGTTATTATGCGCCTCGGGAAAATCGGGTTTAATCCTAATGGCAGTTAAGTATTCATAGATAGCCTTGTCAAACCACCCTTGTTTATAGTATTCAAAGCCGAGATTATTATGCGCCGCAGGAAAATCATACTTAAATTTAACAGCCGCCAGGAATTCGTTAATAGCCTCTCTAACCCGTTTTTGTCTCCCATATGCAACTCCGAGGTTATTATGTGCTTCGTGATAATCGGGTTTAATTCTAATAGCAGTTGAATACTCATGGATAGCCTCATTAAGCAGCCCTTGTTTTCCATAGGCAAAGCCAATGTTATAATGAGGACGTGGTTTTGACGGACTTTTTCCAACAACATCCTGCCATAAACTTATTTCATCCTTCCAAACGGCATTTCTCTGATAAGCGGCGATAGAGAACACGATAAGTATAGCAGCAAGCAGCAAGACCGTAATGCGTGATGCGTGACGAGAGAGAAAGGATGAAGGACGAAGGTTGAAGGTTGAAAGATAAGGACTAAAACAAAAAACGGCGGAGATAAAGGCGATTATTAAACCTATACTTGGTAAATATACTCTGTGCTCAAAGATTACATCTTCAATAGGAATAACGGATGACTCAACAGAGAGGGTTATGAAGAACCAGAAAATGCCGAAGGCTGTGAGGCGTAAGGGGTAAGGCGTAAAACGTAAGACGTGAGGGGTAAGGCGTGATGCGTAGCCGCAGGTTTCAGCCTGCGTATCCGAGGTTTGTTGTTTGGTTTTTGAATAATAAAAAAGATAAACCCCGAACCCGAAAATAGACAATAAAAACAGAAACGACAAGAACACGTTTGGATTTAGAAAAGAGTTATATATTGGATAATCATAATCAAGATTCTGGTTTATCGGCAGAAACAATAATCTGATATAAGTCACAATTACCCTGAACTGGGTAAAAAGATAATCCAGCCTTGACATATCAGTCTGAAGCCTTGCTGTCTCAGATATATCGCCCAGCAAATCTCCGGCAGATGTGTCAGCCCCAATATAGGAAACAGGGATGATGAGCAGGGTAAGGAGAAAGGGGGTTAGATAGAGAAAACGTAAGGCGTAAGGGGTAAGGCGTGATGTGTAGCCGCAGGCTTTAGCCTGCGAGTTTGGAGTTTGGAGATAGGAGTTTGGAGTTTCGGGTTTAGAGTTTAGAGTTTCGAGTTCAGGGTTTTGGATTTTAAGTTTAGGGCTGAAAAAAACAAATTCATAAAGGACAATTATTATCGGAAGGGTGAAGGCAATTTCCTTGGTCTTCATGGCAAGGACGGCAGAAAGGACAGAGCCCAGATACCAGAACACAGATAACAGACTAAAGATTTTTTGCCTCTTGTCTGAGTTCTGTGCTCTGTGTTCTGAATTCTTGTCTGTTGTCTGAGTTCTGTGCTCTATGTTCTGTGTTCTGAATTTTACATACATCACAAGGCTCAGAAGATAAAACATTGTTGCAAGCGACGTAAACCTCTGGACAATGTAAGTGACTGCCTGCGTCTGAATAGGGTGGGAGACAAAGAGCAGGGCGGAGAAAAGGGCAACAAACTTAGTATCAAAGTGTCCAAGTATCAAAGTATCAAAGCTTTGACTTTCTGACACTCTGACACTCTGACCCTTTAACACTTTAAGGAACGTCAGAAGCACCAGCCAGTATACAAGCAGGGCGTTTATGATATGGATTGCGAGATTGACTGCATGGTAGCCTGTGACATCAAGACCGTGCAGTCTGCAATTCAGAGCAAATGTGAAATAGCCTATAAACCTGTTTTTAAAAGTGTCGTATGAGGGGAATGCTTTTGCATTTAAAGGTTCGGCAAAATATTGAAGGTCTTTGATAATGGGATTTTCTACAATATTGGATGCGTCATCAAAATGAAAGGGGGAATGAATGCTGTTGGAGTAGATAAAAAGCCCGAGAACTACAACAAAAAGCATATGAATGATATAAGTTTTTCTTTTCCCCATAGAGAATTATAACATGCTTAAATGAATAGCGAGCATATTCCCCGTGGTCTTGCCACGGGGTTAAGCGAGCGAATATGATAAAGAAATTTCTTTCATTAGATTCCCTGTGGTCTTGCCACAGGGAAGATCAATGTTCCTGACAGATAAAAACATTCCTGAAACTGCCCTTTTGAAAATTGCCGCCGGCATTTCAGAGTTATTGCTTTTTCCACTTCATTTATGCTATAAAATTAATCTCTTTGCCCTATCCCGATTTATCGCGGAAAGGGCTATTCCCCTGATAACAGGGGTTAATCCATAAGGAGGTGCAGGTTGAACTATTACGAAAACGTTATGATTATTGACCCTAATCTTGACGAAAAGGAAACGGTCAAGGCCGCTGAAAGAGTCAAAGATGTAATCGGCAGGGCAGGCGGTGAAATACTTAAGTCAGATAACCTCGGGGTTAAAAAACTGGCTTACGAGGTAAAAAAACAGAAAAAAGGCAATTACTTCTTAATGATTTTCAAGTCCCCGCCTTCTGCAATTCTTGAACTTGAGCGGTTCTATAAGGTTTTTGACCCGGTTATTAAATTCCTTGTTATTAAACTAACCAAAAAACAAATAGCCGCTGCATTAGCCGCTTTATCCAAACCTGATGCAAAAAAAGAAATTAAAAGCAATCTCACAGATGTAAAGCCTATGGCAGAGGCGCAACCGCAGGAGGTAAAAGAAGATGTTCAATAAAGTCATCCTCATCGGCAACCTTACAAAAGACCCGGAGGTAAGATATACGCCTCAGGGCACATCTGTGTGCAATTTCAGGATTGCAGTCAATCGCACATACAAGCAGGGTGATGAGGTAAAAAAAGAAGCTACGTTCATAGATGTCGTTGTATTCGGCAAGCAGGCCGATACCTGCGGTCAATATCTTAACAAGGGCGGCGCAGTGCTTGTTGAAGGCAGGCTTCAGGAGAGACGATGGGAAACAGAGGAAGGGCAGCAGCGCAGTAAATTTGAAGTTGTCGCTCAAAGCGTGCGTTTTCTTTCCAAGAAACATGGAGGCGCTGCTGACGCCGGCACCGGCGCTGGAGCCGATATTGCGCCGCCGGATGAAACAACGGATTTAGAACCATTTTAATCAAATATTGTGAATGGTGAATAGTGAACAGTTATTAGCAACAACTGTTTACTTTAAAAAAAAGGAGAAAAAGTGCAACAAAGAAAATTTCAAAAAAGAAGATTTTGCAAATTTTGCGTGGATAAAACGCCGTTTATTGATTATAAGGACATAAAAATTTTAAGGACATACCTCACTGAGAGGGGCAAAATTACAGCGGGGAGAATGACCGGCACCTGCGCAAAACACCAGAGGGAACTGACCGCCGCAATAAAGAGGGCGCGTAATATTGCGTTCCTCCCCTTTGTAGAAAAATAAACAGAAATTTATTCCATACCGGAGGCAGGGCATCTGTGAGAGTTCCAAAAACATGGGTATCAATTATTGCAAAGGAAATAATTGAAGACCTGTTGGAAAAAAAGTTAATAGCGCTGGATGTCTCAAAAGATGAAGTCATAAAGCTTTCAGACAAGCTTATATTTGAGGAGCTTACAGTAGAAGACAGGCTTAATGAAGAGGTCAGGGGACTGCTGAAAAAATATGATTCTGAGATAGAAAAAGGCAGGCTTGATTACCGGAAGCTCTTTGACCTGACAAAGCAAAAACTCGTTAAGGAAAGGAATATTGTCCTGTGAAACTTTCCGATGACAAGGTAAGCCACCTCACGCATGTTATTCTTAAGGGGCTTATTGATGAAGGCGCGATTACCATTGTCTCAGATGAAGGGGATGTACGGCGGGAAATAAGGCGTATTATCACAAAAGAGCTGAAAATTGCCGCAGATATTGACGAGGCCGTGAGGCGCAAGCTCAGCTCTTATTCAAAGAAAATACCTGAAGGAAGTCCTGAATGGGACATCATGTATCAGAAGTTCTTCAACGAGGAATCCGCAAAAAAAGGCAGGGGGTAAAACAAAATTTCAGAGTTTCCTTTCAGAAAGGAGCGATTTTACTCCTATTCCCTTTTCCTTATACGACCACAAGTTTTACTCAATAGTGACTGTCATACTCGTAGAACCTTCAACGCCAGAAACTGTAACAACCCCAGGATTCCCTCCTGCGTATTTTACATTAATCACCCATTTTAAGTTAACAACATCCCATATCATCGGCCCATAGCCAACTAATTGTAAATTTGCTGTATCCAAAAGGGTACTTGTAGCCTTTACTTTGAGCATATCGCTTTGAGTTTTGTAGATTGCACTTATGATATCAATAGTCAAATCGTATCCATTACAATCTTGGTCAATACCATCATGTTTAATCTCTGAAGCATTAGGATGAATTGTTGGATCGTTATCATTGCAGTCAGTGGCAAGTAAATATCCATCTCTATCTATGTCGTCGTCATCAACCATGCCGTTACAGTTCTCATCTATCCCGTTATATGGCACCTCAGGCGCACCCGGATAGACAGAAGGGGAATTATCATCGCAATCTTTTATCCTGTTAAAGCCGTCTTCATCGGAGTCTATCCAGCCGTCCTGCATAGTCCAAGGTAGTGTATCCGGTACATAGTAGAAAGGGTCCCCTCTCATATTTGAGCATACACCATCATTGTTTATGTCAAAACAAGCCAGGATGCCATAATATGGGCTGTCGCAAAAACCGTCAGAGTTTGAATCATAACAACCTTCCTCATGAGAGTCATAATCACCCCAGTAATTTCCACCAATTGGAGTGTCAAGAGTAAAAATGTTACCATTACCTTGTTGCACAACTGCATCCTCACCGTTGCTAATAAAGTTGTTGTTATATATAAGATTATTGTTGCTTCCGCCGCTCGAGCCTACAAAATATATTCCATACCCATTGTTTGAAATTGTATTGCCTATAAATGAATTGTTGCTTGAGTCACTCACAAGAAATCCAGACCCGTTACCTGAGGTAGTATTATGTTTTAACACATTATTGCTTGTGCCGTAAAGACCTATTCCATAAGTATTGTTTAAGGCTGAATTTCCTTGGATGACATTGTCAGTTGAGCCTACAGTAACAATAATCCCTAAAATAAAATTTGAATTGGTGGAATTATTTACAATTGTATTGAAGTGGGAATCATTTGCCAAAATAATACCATATGATGTATTGGATACTACATTATTTTCTATTGTGTTGTTGCTTGAGCTTTGCAAGTCAATTCCAGTACAGAAACTCACAACATTAAGATTTTCTACTGTGACATCACTCCTATTTACCAAAGAAACTCCTAAAGAGCGGCATTGGCTGCCGTAATAATAGTCTCCAGATATGGTATACCCGTTACCATTAAACATTATACTGTCACTGTTTATTATTATTCCGTCAGGTATATACAAATCTGTTGTAAGCGTACAGGTTTTGGATATTCCCTCCCAGATACCTATAAGGGTGCAATCTCCACCTGTAGCATTATCACTTATAACATAAGCAGCTATGGCGTAACCTGATAACGTGGTTAGTAAAAAAATTAAAAATAGACTCATCATAAATTTCTTCATCTAAAACCTCCCCCTCAATAAGTTGATATACAACAGTTTTTATTATACTAATTTTTAGAAATCAAGAATTTGTTGTTGAAAGATTAATCCTATCACCCCACCATGTCAATTTTATAAATTTTATAATTCTATTTAAATTGCTTATAATTAATCTTCTGCATGCTATTACCGTCCTTAATATTAATAATAACTTCCTATTGATCTTCCAAAAAGCTCACTGATAGAAAAAGGAATTGTTATTTATGAAGAGCTGATAAAAAGTAAGAATAACCGCAAAAGAGAAAAAAGATGTTTCTTGTAGACTAAAGAAAGAATCAACGGTGCGGTTTCAAACTCTGCGCAATATAAAAATGCTGCAGGCCCTCCTTTATCCACCCTTTAGCCGTATATGCAATATACAGATTATTATGTGCTGGTACATAATATGGATTTAAACTCAGGGCAATTTGAAAATGTTCTATCGCCTTGTCAGTCTCACCTTTAAGGTAATAAGCAAGACCAACATTGTTATGTGTCCGGGCCTTTTTAGGGGACTTTTTAACCATATCCTCACAGAGCCTGAAAACATCTTGCCATACAGAGTTTCTCTGGTAAGTAGCAATGGCGAGCACAATAACAGAAGTAGTAAGCAGTAAGACCGTGATGCGTAGTGCGTGACGAGAAAGAAAGGATGAAGGTTGAAGGTTGAAGGATGAAAGATAAGGACTAAAACAAAAAACGGCTGAGACAAAGGCGATTATTAAACCTATGCTTGGCAGGTAAAGCCTGTGTTCAAAGATTATATCCTCAATAGGAATAATGCTTGACTCAACAGACAGGGTGATGAAGAAAAAGAAAATGCCAAAAGCCATTATTCGTAATGCGTGATGCGTAATGGTTAATGAGTTCGGAGATGCTTGATCCCCTTTTATTCCCCCTTTGTAAAAGGGGGATGAAGGGGGATTTTTTGAATAATAAAAAAGATAAACCCCAAGCCCGAAAATAGACAATAAAAACAGAAATGACAAAAACACATTTGGATTTAGAAATGAGTTGTATATCGGATAGTCATAATCAAGATTCTGGTTTACAGGGAAAAATAAGAGCCTTACGTATGTCACTATCACCCTGAACTGGGTAAAGAGATAATCCCATCGCGACATGCTTGTCCCGGACTTTGTTATTTCATTTAAATCTTCTGTCAGTTTATCTATGCGGTCGTTTACGCCAATCAAACTTAAAGGGATAATCAGCATTGTAAGAAGAAAAAACAGGAAATAGAGGAACCGTGATGCCTGCCTGTCCGATAGGCCAGCGTGACGCGTGATGCATGAAAATCCCCCCTTGCCCCCCTTTGTCAAAGGGGGGATGGGGGGATTTTGCATTGAGCTTGAAGTTTCAGAGTTTTGAGATTTGCTGAAAAAGAAAATTTCATAAAGGACAATGATTATGGGGAGGGTGAAGGCAATCTCCTTAGTCTTCATAGCAAGGACGGCAGAAAGGACAGATGTCAGATACCAGAACACAGATGACAGACTAAAGATTTTTTGCCTCTTGTCTGTGTTCTGTACTTTGTGCTCTGTGTTCTGTGTTCTGAATTTCACATACATCACCAGACTCAAGAGATAAAAGAGCGTTGCAAGGGATGTAAACCTCTGGGTAATGTAAGTTACTGCCTGCGTCTGGATGGGGTGGGAGACAAAAAGCAAGGCGGAGAATAAAGCTATTAATAAATGAGGGATGAGGGATGAAGGATGAAAATTGAAAAAAGGAGTTTTAAAAGTAAGAACAACAAGCCAGTACACGAGCAGGGCGTTTATGATATGGATTGCGAGATTGACTACATGATAACCTGTGACATCAAGTCCGTGCAGTTGATAATTCAGCATAAAAGTGAAAAAAGTGATAAATCTTGTGTGGAAGAAATGTTTTACTTGTTCGTTCATTATAATTGTTTCTAATTTTAAAATATTAATAAAGAACCGTGGGGTGGTGATAGCCGGATTACTAATAATATAACGTTCGTCATCAAAGACAAAAGGAGCATTAAAGGTGTTTGAGTAAGCAAGTGCTCCCACTATAACAATCAGTAAAAAATGAAAAAATGGTTTATGCAGTGATTTAGATAATGGTTTCAAGTTTTTTATTATCAAACATGGTTTAGATTGTTTTATAATCACATACCAATTTGTATTCTATATTCTATGTTGTTCATCAGTGGAATAGATTATCCTTTTTTCCGCATTAAATATTCCCTGATAAAATCATCAATCCCGCCGTCCAAAACGAAATTTACATCCCCCTTGTCAAGCCCTGTCCTGTGGTCTTTCACGAGCTGATAGGGCTGGAGAATATAGGACCGTATCTGGCTTCCCCATGCAATGTCTTTCTTTTCCCCGATAAGCTCTTCCATTTTTTTATCCTGCTCTTTTTTCTTTACGGCATAAAGCTTGGCCCTGAGAACCTTCAGCGCAGTAGCCTTGTTTTTATGCTGCGACCTCTCATTCTGACAACTTACTACAAGGCCTGTCGGGATATGCGTCAGCCTGACGGCAGAAGAGGTCTTATTTACATGCTGCCCTCCTGCGCCTGACGCCCGGAATGTGTCCATCTTTATGTCTTCATCTTTTATCTCAACTTCTGCGTCATCCTCGCCAATCTCAGGATAGACAAGGATTGCAGCAAATGATGTATGACGCCTTTTATTTGCGTCAAAAGGGGATATTCTCACAAGCCTGTGAACTCCTGCCTCTGCCTTGAGATAACCATATGCGTAAGCGCCGGTAATTGTTATTGTGGCGCTTTTTACCCCTGCCTCTTCCCCCGGAAGCAGTTCCACAATCTCTGTCTTAAACCCTCTTTGTTCAGCCCACCTCAGATACATCCTCATCAGCATCTGCGCCCAATCCTGACTCTCCGTGCCTCCTGCGCCCGGATGTATTGCAACTATAGCGTTATCTTTATCATGTGCTGCTGACAGTATGCTCCTGAGTTCCGTGTCATTCATCTCAGCCCTGAACGCCTTAATGTCCCTGTCAAGCTCCTCCAGAAACACACCGCCTTCTTCATCTTCTGAAAGCTCAAAGAGAATATTGATATCATCCGACTTTTGCCGGAGGTCAGAAAGCGGCTGAAGCATATTTTCAATGCCGGATTTTTCCTTAAGAAGTTCCTGCGTTTTGGCTGGTGAGGACCACGTCTCTTCGGATAAAAGCTCTGATTGTATAGCGGTTAAACGGCCGGTAAGCTTCTCTGTATCAAAGATACCCCCTGAGGGATTCAAGTCTTGCCTGAAGTTCCTTAAACTCTTCCTTTAAACTCTCTTTAATAATCATAAAGTCTCCTTAAAATAAAAACCGGCTTTGGATTCCCGCCTGCGCGGAAATGACATCCAATGGGAACTGAAGAGTTTTTTACCGAACACTCGTGATTCCTCATTTTTCATTTCTCATTTTTATATTATTCGCTATCAGCAATATTGTACTAATTATACACAAAAAGGCAAAAAGGTCGCCGTATTTGGAATAAAAACTTTTTTTAAAGGCCCCTATTTCCAAATCCTCGGTTAAAACCGCCCTGACAAAAATATCACTCTTTCTCTTTATTCTGCCGTGCGCATCTATGAATCCGGAAATGCCTGTATTCGCCGCTCTTATTACCGGCACCCTGTTTTCCACGGCCCTGAACACCGCCATGGAAAAATGCTGGTACGGCGCCGAATACCTGCCGAACCATCCATCATTTGTAACAGTCACAAGCAGGTTTGCCCCGTTATCCACAAATTTTCTCACCAGCCCCGGAAATATTATCTCATAACAGACAAGACTGCCAATACCTGCAAAAGGCGTCTCCATGACTGTGTTCTGCCTTCCGGGGATAAAGTCTCCAATGCCCTCAACAAGCCTGTTTACAAAGGGGAACAGCTTTCTCAGGGGGACATATTCACCATACGGAACCAGATGTATTTTATCATAGACGGACAGGACGTTTCCATCAGGGGAAAGGAGGATGGCGCTGTTTGACAACTGGTATCTGCCGTCTTTTATGCCTTTTATGGTAACCCCGCCGAAGATCAGGTGTGCGCCGAGCGTCTTCCCAAACTCCGTGATCTCAGCAGTCAGGGTTTCATCATGACCAAAAACAAAGGGCACTGCAGTCTCAGGCCAGACAATGAGGGAGGGAGCGGCTGAAACAGCTGTTGCAGTCAGCGCCTTATATTCACTAATGGTTTCCCTCTGGAAACTGATGTCCCATTTTTTATCCTGATCTATATTGCCCTGTACTACGCTTGCCCTGACGGTATGATGGCCTCCACCGGCATGCAGTTGCCATGCACCGTAAAGCAGGGATGCAATAATAGCACTACACAGAATTATTAATCCAATGGAAAAAGGCCACTGTTCAGAAAGCGGCATTTCCTTAAGCCTTTTAGGGAGATTAAAAAATATATCAAAGACTGCGCCGTTTACTGCCGCTATTAAAAAAGAAACTCCGTACACTCCGGTAATATCGGCTATCTGGATAATCGTTAAGAATTTATACTGTGAATAGCCCAAGAGCGCCCACGGGAAACCGGTTAGGGTATAGGTGCGCAAAAATTCAAGAGTAACCCATAAAACCGGGGCAATGAAAAGCGCCGGGAACCGCGACCGCACCGTAAGATAATTAAAAAGCATTGAGAAGACCGCAACATACATGCTCAGATAAATGCATAATACTGTTACAAGCACTGCGCTTAATGCCGCCGGAAGATGACCGTAAAAAAATATAGAATTATATACCCAGAAAACTGTTCCCAAAAAATATATAAAACCGCTCAACATCCCGAGGATAAATGCCGGCTTCATACCTTTATCCAATAAAGATATCATGAGGGGGACGAGGGCTATCCAGGCAAGCGGAAAAAAATCAACAGACGGGAATCCGGCGGCAAGTAGGAGGCCCGATAAGACAGACAAGATTATATCTTTTTTATTGAGCATAAATAATATTGAAACCGTCATTCTGAATTAATCTTCCCTGCGGTCCCGACACATCGGGACAGGGAATCTAATGTAAGGAATTTCTTTTTATTACATTCGCTCGCTAACCCCGTGGCAAGATCACGGGGAATACGCTCACTGTCCATTTATTTCAGGGGTCAGTATGACGTTGAAAAAATTTATAGGTTTAAGTTATAGTTTCTCACATGGGCAGTTAGCTCAGTCGGTAGAGCAGAGGCCTGAAAAGCCTCGTGTCCGCAGTTCGATTCTGCGACTGCCCACCATCTAAAGTCAAACTAAGAAGTAGGAAATGGGAACTTGGAACTGACTTCCCATTTCTTATTTCTCACTTTTCATTTCTCATTTCCCATATCTCATTTCTCATTTTTTACATCATAAACACTTTAAACATAAAGAATGTCACTGCCGTGCCTAACAAAGCGCCGAGAACAACCTCCCAGGGGCTGTGAATACCGACGCTTACCCTGCTTTGTGCAACGAGTATTGCCAAAAACAACACAAAACCAGACGACATAAAACTCTCTGTAAGCAAAGTTACTGCAATCCAGATGGAAAAGGAAAGCGCCGCATGACCGCTCGGCATCCCGCCCCTTAAAGGCAGCCCGCGGCCAAAAAAAGATTTTGTTATTATCACCAGTATAAGCACAACAACAACCGAGGTAAAGGCTATGCCTTCGCCTGAATGTTTAGCTGCCGTTATGCCATCGTAAAAAAGATTTTTAAGCGGTCCGAGGAGTATCATATAGCCTACTATGAAGGCGCCGAGGGCGATTATAAGAACAGCGCCTGCGGCAACGTCTTTAATCGCCCTTGCCCGTTCGTCATAATCCCTGAAAAGCACGTCTATAATTGATTCCACCGCAGTGTTAACCATCTCGACTGAAAGCACCACTGACGCCATAATCACAATAACTATAAATTCAACAAAACCAATGCCGAGCATAAGGCTCAGAATAAGCAAAAGCAGGGCTGCTACAAGGTGATAACGCATATGTCTCTGTGTCTTTGCAGCATGGAAAATACCGTTAATGGCATTGTTTGTGCTGTCAAAAAATTTTCTTAATGGCATTAAAAACCTCCCGTTCTTTTTTCTTCATAGACCTTGCCCTGCAGCAGGACTTTTCATGGTCATATCCAAGCAGATGCAGTATGCCATGAACCATAAGACGGTAAATTTCATCATAAAGACCTGCGCCGGATATTTTTGCCTGACGCACAGCCGTTGGAATGCTTATAACAATATCCCCTAAAAACAGCGGCGGGTGACAAGTAAAGGGTCCTGAACTTTTTTTCTTTCTCCTTAACTCATCACTCTTAACTCTTAACTCATCACTGTTTTGTTGAGAAAATGAAAGGACGTCCGTAGCCCTGTTCACATCCCTGAAGGCAGCATTAAGCTCCTGCATTTTTTTATCGCCGACAAATAAAATGCTGAGTTCAGCCTCCGGCTGTCTTATGTGCAACAGTATCTTCCTGGCTGCTTTTCTTATCTTCGCTGTGTTTAGCTGCCTGTGCCTTTGCCTGTTCTTTATTAGAAGTTCCATCTTTAAAATCAAAGCCCGGATAACTGATGCGCCTGTGAAACATTCCGGTAAGTATATAACCGAAATTCTTTTTAATTTCATATAAGTCTTTAAGGGTAAGCTCACAGTCATCAAGCTGGCCGTCTATGAAAAAGTGATTAATGACTTTTTCTATAAGCGCAGAAATCCTCGCCGGTGTGGGATCTGTCAGCACCCTTGAAGCTGCCTCAACAGCATCTGCCATAAGCACCAGGGCTGCGACCCTTGTCTGCGGCTTAGGCCCCGGATATCTGAAATCGCCCTGTACAATATCCTCGTCCTGGTTCTTTGCCTTTTGATAAAAATAAGTGATAAGAGACATCCCGTGGTGCTGTTGAATAATATTTATGATGGCTTCCGGCACCTTATGCTGTTTTGCAAGTTCTACTCCTTCTTTTACATGGGATATCAGTATCAGTCCGCTCATGTGAGGTGTAAGATTATCGTGTTTACTTACAAGTCTGGTCTGGTTCTCAATGAAATAATCCGGCATTTTCACCTTTCCTATATCGTGATAATAGGCGCTTACCCTTGCCAAAAGCGGGTTGACTCCAACTGCCTCTGCAGCCGTCTCAACAAGGTTTCCGACTATAATGCTGTGGTGGTAGGTCCCGGGCGCCATAACCAAAAGATTCCGCATCAGCGGCTGATTCAGGTCCAACAGTTCAAGGAGGCTTATGTCGGTTGTAAGCTTAAAAAGGTATTCAAGTAGCGGTAAAAAAGCAGAGACTAAAATCGTAACTATGATGCCGTTTGCAAATGCAAAAACCGCTGTGGCAGGAATGTTAATTCCATAAAATTTACCGTTTAACAGGGTTATCGTCAGAGAAGTAAACACGCAGACAAGTCCGACGAAAAAACCCGCCTTCCAGAGCGCCGAGCGTTTTTTGCATCTTATCACCCCAAAGGCCGCCGTCAGACCCGCGGCAAAGGTAAAGACAGAATAAAGAGGATTGCCGAGCCACACGCCTGCAAGAAGACTTGTAACAACTGAAAACACAATTGCAGTATGTATGTCTATCAGCAATGCTGCCAGCATAGGGCCTACTGCAAGCGGAATGGCGTATATTGACAGGTCCGAATTAATATTGCCCAGCAATTCCACAGAACTAATCAGGATATAGTAAAAACCCCTGCCGATAAGTAAATTGCCTGAAAGTAAAAGGCCGACAAGGAACATAAGCTTGTAATTGTTATGGAATGTCGGCCTATACCGCATAAAATCTTTATAGAAAATAAAAAGAAGGAGTATTGCTATGAGGAAAATGCCGATTAACATTTCAGGGGATAATACATTGTCCCACTGTATGATAAAAGCCAGCAGGGCGCTGAAACAGACAAGCATTATAAGTTTTATTATTCTTTCCTTATCAATACTTTTCTTAGGCGTAGTCTTAATGCCGTTCGTTTTCTTATTAGTCATTGACTGTTTCATCACCGCCCCTGCGGTCAAATTTTTCGTAAGCCTTTATTATCTGCTGTACAAGCTTATGCCTCACAACATCCTTCTCGGAAAAATATATAAAACTTATACCTTTGACATCTTTCAGTATTTTTTCCGCCTCAATCAGCCCTGACGCCTTGCCGGAGGGAAGGTCAATCTGCGTTATGTCGCCGGTAATAACCGTCTTTGAATTAAAGCCGAGTCTTGTAAGGTACATCTTCATCTGCTCGGAAGTCGTATTCTGCGCTTCATCCAGTATTATAAACGAATCATTGAGGGTTCTTCCCCTCATAAATGCAAGCGGCGCTATTTCAATAATTCCCTTCTCAATAAGTTTATGAGCCTTTTCAGCCTCCATCATGTCAAAGAGCGCATCATAGAGAGGCCTTAAATACGGGTTTACCTTCTCAAACATATCGCCCGGGAGAAAGCCGAGCTTTTCCCCTGCCTCAACAGCGGGTCTTGCAAGTATAATCCTGCTGACCTGTTTCTTAAGCAGGGCATTTATAGCCATTGCCATTGCAAGATAGGTCTTTCCGGTACCGGCAGGACCGATTCCAATCACCATATCATAGTGCTTTATTGCCTCTACATACTGCCTTTGAGTCTCAGACCGGGGGACAATGAATTTCTTTCTGGATGAAACAGAAATTGTATTTAAAAACAGATCCTTGAGGGAAATATCTGCATCCCCGGAATCAGACATAGAACTGAGCGCATGCCTTATATCATCCGGTTTTATAGCATATCCTTCAGCCCTTACGGCCTGAAGCTCCTTAATAAGCCGTTCTGCCTTGCTTGCAGCCTTTTCATCTCCCTGGATGAGAATTTTATTGCCCCTGATGGCCGCTTCAATGCCTAATGCCGCTTCCATCGCCTTGAGGCTCTTATCCATCTCATCGTAAAGCATGAGGTGGTTTTTCCCTTCCTTGAAATCCAACGTAAGCTTAACCGTTTAAAAATCCTCCTTAATAACCTCAAATAACTTATCTAAAGCATACCAAGAAACAAGAGAAAATTCAAAGCCTTACATTTCATATTTAATATTTCTCATTTCCCATTTGTTTTTTACACAATCATCATGGCGTCGCCGTATGAGAAAAACCTGTATTCGGCATCCAAACATTCTGCATAAATATTCTTAAGGTTTTCAAGCCCTGCAAATGCAGACGTAAGCATTATTGGCGTGGATTTGGGCAGGTGAAAGTTTGTGATAAGCGCATCTATTATTTTGAATTTATACCCGGGATAAATAAAAATTGACGCCTTGCCTGCGCCGGCTTTTATAATCCCCCTCCCCCCTGCCTCCTGCCCCTCTCTTGCACACGCTGCCGCTTCAAGCGTCCTTGTCGCTGTCGTACCAACCGCTATCACACGCCTGCCTTCAGACTTAGCCCTGCTGATTACATCTGCCGTTGCCTCTGAAATTTCATATGATTCCTCATCCATCCTGTGATTTTCAATATCATCAGATACCACAGGCTTAAACGTGCCGTATCCGACATGAAGCGTGAGATTGCAGACTTCAACCCCTTTTTCTTTTATCTCACTCAAAAGTTTTTCTGTAAAATGAAGCCCTGCCGTAGGCGCTGCAACAGCGCCGTCTCTTTCAGCATATACTGTCTGATAACATGCATTATCAGACTGCTCGGCCTTTCTCTTTATATACGGAGGCAGGGGTATCACGCCGATTTTATTCAGATATTTTTTTATATCACCGGTGTTAAATTTTACATGAACAACTCCGTTATTTTTTGACATATGCGCAGAGATTCCATGCCCAAGATTCACCGCACCATGCCGCCAGCCTTTTACAACCGCCTCCCATGTATTTGCATCAAGCTCTTTTATTAATAAAATCTCAACCCTGCCTCCGGTGGTTTTTGGGGCGTAAAGCCTTGCAGGGATCACTTTTGTGTCATTCAGGATAAGCACATCGCCTTGCCGCAGATATTCTTTCAGGTCTCTGAATATCCTGTGCTCTATTTTGTTTTGTCCCCTGTGGAAAACAAGCAGTCTTGACCTGTCTCTTTCAGTCAGGGGATATTGTGCGATTTGTTCTTTTAGAAGATGATAGTCAAAATCTGAAAGTTTCATAGCTAACAAACGGGGTTCAAGGATTCATGGATTCAAGGGTTCAAGGATTTATTTTTTAAGATTTTCACTTGACTCCTCAACCCCTTGACCCCTTGACCCCTGTCTTTGCAGCACCGCTCCCGGATAAAAGTACGCAAGAATTTCTTTATAGGTCTTTCCCTGCTTTGCCATCTCATGCGCGCACCATTGGGAAAGCCCTACGCCGTGACCATAGCCCTTCCCCTCAAAAACAACTTCGCTTCCTGAGAGTTTGACTGTAAAAAAAGTGCTCGGAAGCTCCTTGTATCCGAGCAGTCTCCTGAGGTCGCCGGCATTAATTTCCTTTACTGAGTTCTCCGCAGTTATTTTTAGTGTCTTAACCCTCCCTGTTACGCTGAATGCAGCAATAGACACTTCTTTGATTTCTTTAATCCCGAGTGCCTTCTCTATTTCCTTGAAACTGAATTTCCTCTTCCAGTTAAAATACGGCGAAGTTTCATCCTCACACACAACTGACTTCAGATACGAATAATTCTTCTTTTTGCCCCAGACCTCTTCCGGAAGCTCAGTCCTGCCTCCGGCTGTAGAGTGATAAAACGCCTCAATAGGCTTGCCGTCATAAGTCAATATCTCACCCTCTGTTTCCTTCACTGCAACGGCAACCCATGGGTCAGTGTTTTCGCCTTTGTACACCTGACTGAGCACGGAAGACGTAAGGTGATAGTCCTTCCCCGCATTAACTGCTTTGTAATAAGCCGCATACGTCCTTGCAATAACCGCCTGCACCTTCACCGCCTCAATATCCCATCCCTTCCCTATCTCGCTTGCAACAACACCCTCTACATACTTTTCAAACGGAACTTCACTAATGGAATAAAGCCCGTTATTGTCCTTTCTGACGTCAATAGTACTGTTATATATCAGCACCCTAATGGTATCCTCAGCGAATGAAAAAACAGTGAACAGTGAACAGTAAACAGTGAACAGTAAGCAGCAATAAAAAACAGCCTTTATCTTATTTCTGCCTTTCATCATTTTCTCCCTATCAGCCAGAAAATTAAAGTCAGTAAAATGCTCAGAATAACACTTGTCATTAAAGGGAAATAGAATGTAAAATTTTTTCTCTGAATCATAATGTCTCCGGGGAGTTTTCCAATCAACGGGATTTTCCCCGACAGCATCAGCAATCCTCCAATGACAATCATCAGAGTGCCGAGGATTATTAGAAATTTTCCGGCATCAGCCATAATTAATCAGTATTTTGACTCCTGCAAAGATAATTTATTATGTCTCTCCGCCCTGCTGAATATGCATCCGCAATATTTCTGACGGTAAATGCCGAGCTCCTTTGAGGCAGTCATAGATTTAGCGAAATACAGCCTGAAGTCCTTAAGATAAAACGACACATTATATTTCTCTTCAAAATATTTTCCTGCGGCAGTAAGCTTTTCAAAATCCTGATAAGGACTAATCATCAGTGTTGTAGTAAAAGCATCAAACCCATATTTTGCCGCCTTCTCCGCAGTCTTCCCAAGGCGCAGGCTATAGCATAATTTACAGCGTTCAGGATATGCGGGGATATTGTTCAATTCGTTCAACTCGTTTAATTTGTTCAAATTGTTCAATTTATCCAAATCGTTCAAATAGTTTAAATGGTTCAAGTCCTGCTCAAAAAAATTGCCAAACATTTTAAAAAACTCCGCCGGTTCGTATTCGTCATAAATCATATCCATATCTCTGTTTGCCGTAAAACCCCTGAGAGAATCAAGCCGCAATTTATATTCGTCAAAGGGATGGATGTTGGAATTAGACCAGAAACCCGTAAAGCTGTGCCCCTCTTCCCTGAGTATCTTAACAGGGTAGACAGCACAATTTGCACAGCAGATGTGAATTAATATCCTCATTGTTACTATATAAACAACTTTAAACTATTTGAACACTTAAACGATTGAACATTTTATCTATAGAATTGTTCAACATTGTTTAAGCCGTTCAAAAATCAGAATAATCCTCCAGGCAGATTCTTCCCAAAATATTCGTATGCGAGCCTTGTAGCCACCCTGCCCCTTGTCGTCCTTTCAATAAAGCCCTCCTGCAAAAGAAACGGCTCATATACATCCTCAATTGTCTCTTTTTCCTCGCTCACAGACGCCGCAAGCGTTTCAACGCCAACGGGACCTCCGCCGAATTTTTCCAGTATTGTAATAAGCAGTTTCCTGTCCATATCATCAAAGCCTTTTTCATCAACATCCAATGCGCCGAGCGCCTGTTTGGTTATCTCTATTTCAACCGCGCCGCTGCCCTTTACCTGCGCAAAGTCCCTGATCCTCCTTAATAGCCTGTTAGCTATGCGCGGGGTGCCTCTTGAACGACGGGCAATTTCACAGGCTGAATCGTTATCTATCACAACGCCGAGTATTTTCGCGGAACGGACCAGTATCTTCTCAAGGTCTGCAGGCGCATAATAATCAAGCCTGTTGATTATGCCAAAGCGGTCTCTGAGCGGCGATGTCAAAAGACCCGTCCTTGTCGTGGCCCCTACAAGCGTAAATTCAGGCAGGTTCAATTTGAGCGTCCTTGCGCTCGGCCCTTGGCCTATGATTATATCAAGCTGATAATCCTCCATTGCGGGATAAAGAATCTCCTCAGACACCCTCGGAAGCCTGTGTATCTCGTCAATAAAAAGTATGCCTTTGTCGCCGAGATTTGTAAGTATGGCTGCCAAATCACCGGGCCTTTCAAGGGCGGGTCCTGAGGTAACCTTTATCTCCACCTCAAGCTCTGCGGCAATGATATTGGAAAGCGTGGTCTTGCCAAGACCCGGAGGCCCGCAGAAAAGCACATGGTCCAGCGGCTCTTTTCTCTGCTTAGCCGCCTGTATAAAGACCTTAAGGTTTTCCTTAATCTTTTCCTGTCCGACAAACTCCTCAAAAGTCCTCGGACGCACAGTCAGTTCAAAACCTGAGTCATCTTCCAAAATATCAGGGTTTACGGGTCTTTCAGGTATTTCGTTCATATTCGTTCAATAAATGAGAACTGAATCTCCGACAGTCCCAACGCTTCTGGACATTGTCATTCCGCACTTGATGCGGAATCCAGACGTCTTTTTTTAAAAGGAAATGGATTCCCCGATTAAATCGGGGAATGACATTTCTAAAGGTTTTTTCAGGTCAATGACAGAACAAGATTCAGTTATCATTTTTATTTGCCATCTGTTAGGTATTTTAACGCCTCTTTTATAATATCTTCAATAGCAACTGACCCTGCCTTGACAGCTCGCTCAACTGCATTTTCAGACAGGGATTTTTTATAGCCGAAGTTAATGAGCGCTGATACGGCATCATTGGTTATGGAATAATCTTTGGAAACAACCGCCCTCGGAAGCTTTTCCTTGAGTTCAAGCACAAGTCTTGCCGCTATTTTTTTGCCGAGTCCCGGTATTGAAGTCAGCATTGGCATGTCTTCGTTATAAACCGCCTCTATAAATTTTTGCGCAGGCATGCCAGACAAGATTGCCAGCCCTAATTTAGGCCCTATGCCATTGACATTGAGCAGGGTGACAAAGACTTTCTTTTCTTCCTCTGAAACAAATCCGTAAAGCTGAAGGGCATCTTCTCTTACATGGGTATATGTGTGAAGAAAGACATCTCCTCCTGCGTCAGGAATATTGGAAAAATTGCTAAGAGGCACCTGCACACTGTAGCCGACGCCTCCGACATCCACAATGACCCCTTCAGGTTTTTTGCTGAGGACTTTTCCTTTAAGCGAGGCAATCAAATTTGACCCTCCATAGTGCCTCTATTTTAACTTAAATTGTTATTTTTATTTTCACTTCAACCCTTCCTTGAACCCGCTGCTATAGTGGTTTATGTGGCAAATACACAAAGCAAGGGCGTCTGCGGCATCCTCGGTAATAATTAAGGGGTCAAGGGGTCGGGGAGCCGAGGGGTCAATGGATGAAATTAAATTTTTATTTCTACTTGAACCCTTGAACTCTTGAATCCTTGAATCCTGTTTGTTTTTAAGGTTCAATATTCTGATTACCATTTCCTTTACCTGCCGTTTTTCCGCCCTTCCATAGCCTGTAAGCGCCATTTTTAATGCGGTAGAGTTATATTCAAAGACAGGGATGGCATTCTGCGCCGCCAAAAGCATTACAATGCCGCGCGCCGTACCGAGGGCAAAGGCAGAATGAATGCTTTTGTGATAAAAAATTTTTTCAATGCACAGGTGAGCCGGCGTGTATTCATCAATAATATTCTTCAGAGCGGTATAAAGTATTTTCAGCCGTTCGGGAAGGGACTCGGTATTTTTCATCCGTATCTCACCCGAGGTAACGTAAGCAAGTTCGGGGTCAGGATTTTTTGAACCCTTGAACCCTTGAACCCTTGCCCCCGTCTCAATCACACCATAGCCGCAGCACAATGTCCCGGGGTCAATGCCGATTACGCGCATAAAAAACACAGATACCCACAGATAGAACCATGCAGATTCCCGCTGACAACAACTGTGTTCATCTGTAAGTTATCTGCGATCATCTGTGTTAAGTTCATCAGGGATATCAAAATTTGCATAGACATTCTGCACATCATCATGGTCTTCAAGCGCTTCCATCAATCTGAGCATCTGAGCCGCATCTTTAGTCTCAAGTTTCACATAGTTTTTGGGGAGCATAGTCACTTCCGCAAGGTTAGTCTTTATCTTCGCCTTTTCAAGCGCTTCCTTTACATTTTTCAAATCCTCTGGCGCTGTGATAATCTCATAGTTATCCTCATCAGGATCGTTCTTCATGTCTTCAGCGCCTGCGTCAAGAGCCAATGACATCAGCGCATCCTCATCAGACTGCTTTTTATCAACAAGTATATAGCCTTTCTTGTCAAACATCCATGAGACACAGCCTGTCTCGCCGATGTTGCCGCCGTTTTTGGACATAACATGCCTTATCTCGCCGATAGTCCTGTTTTTGTTGTCGGTAAGGCTTTCAATCATCAATGCAACGCCGCCAGGACCATACCCCTCATAAATAATCTCCTCATAGGATGTGCCCGGAAGCTCTCCGGTGCCCCTTTGGATTGCGCGTTTGATATTATCAGCCGGCATGTTTGCTTCCTTTGACTTCTCAATCGCAAATCTAAGCCGTGAATTTGCATTGGGGTCGCCGCCGCTCATCTTGGCGGCTACAATTATCTCTTTTGAAATCCTGGAGAAAAGCTTGCCCCTTTTTGAGTCAATAACCGCTTTTTTATGTTTTGTCTGCGCCCACTTGGAATGTCCTGACATACGATTCTCCTAAGAAATTAATTTCACCACAGAGGACACATTATAAGTTAAAAATTAAAAGTTGAAAGTTAAAAGTTAAAGGATTTTAAGTTTTTAACTCTTAACTCATAACTCTTCACTCGTTTTCTGTGTTCTCTGTGGTTGGATTTTTAGAATTATAAGCGATAACTTTGTAGAAAGGCAATAAGAAAGGCGTCCCGAACCGTCGGGACGCCTTTCTTTCTTAACTTCTTATCTTCTCCGCTTCTTAACTTCTGCTTCTTTAGAAGCTGAGTGTTACTCCGTGTCTTACAGCATAGGCATCATCCGGGAATCTTTTATTACGGCTTTCATCATTTGTGGTCAGATTCCTATAGATGTCTCCTGACTGAAGATAACCGCCCTCAACAAAATACACAAGGTTCTTATCAATCTGATAAGTTACCTTGCCGTCTAATTCTCTCCCGATATCCGTGCTGTTATAATACTCAGAATTGGTTGCCGTAACTACAGGCTTTGTGGCTTTCAGGAAATACAGGCTAAGATTTGCGCTCAGGTCCTTTGTCGGCTTTGCAGTTGCGCCAACCTTATAGTATGTGGTATTTGAGATACCAGTGCCCGTATTGCCTAACGCATTACCTCCAGCAACAGCATTAGTCTGCGCTCCTACTGCTGCTGTCCTTGCCCTGTATTCATATACATATGTGTAATGCTGATCACCGCCCTGTGCTGTTTGAAATGCAGTTATTTTATTGTCTTCATTCATACTTGTGCCGTTTTCGCCGCTGCCTGATGCAATTACTGCATCAAGGACTACGCTGCCGAGGTCAAAATCAACGCCTGCAAGATATGCATGCCCCTCAAATTCAAAATCACAATTGTCATTCGTTATTCTTCCAGCGCCGCCGTAGCAGGATTTATTTTTCCCGATTCCGCGCTGTATTTCAATATCCGCCTTCACACCAATAGGACCCATCTTTGAGTTCATCCTTACTCCATAATTCCATAAGTGAAGCCCGTAGTCAGCAAAATTCTGATCATTTAGATATGCTGCATCTGCGCCGATGTTAAAACCACTGCCCTTATAGTTGATGAGAAATGCGTATGCATCTGTATCGTCTGAATTGCCCCCTCCAAATCCCCGGCTTGGATTTGACGTTGTCAACCCTTCGGTGAATTTTGCATCTACCAGCGCAAGTTCAACCTCCTTAGTAGGGTTTGCAAACAACATGATGGCGTCATCGCCAAACTTTGAATGGTCAAGGAATAAACCATTGCCGAGTTTTATCGGCATATGGCCGATTTTAAATCCAATAGGGCCTATAACTTCCTTTGACTGTATCCATGCCTGAAGGATTCTCAGGTCACCTCTTTTGCCGTTGCCTTCAGTATATGTGCCTGAGGCTCCGGAACTGGTTGTCGCAGTACCACTCGCAGCACCTGCAGCAGTTAGATCACTTGTACTATTCGCACCCCATGTGAATGTATCGTTTGTGTCCACATCGCCTGATTCAAGCTGTAAATATCCGGTTGTGTTCTTACTTGTATCTGCCTGAAGATTAAGCCTTACCCTGCCGTCATAAGCATTTAATCTGTCAGCAGCTTCCTTATCAAAATCTGCTGTGTTGTTTCTTGTTTCACCCCTGAACCTCAACTCACCGCCCAGTGTTATCTGGGTTGCGCCCTTTGCCACGGCTGACTGAGTCTCAGACGGAATCTCAGCATGAATAGCAAAAGCGCTGACTGTAAAACCTAAAACAAACATCAAACCTAAAATTACTATTAACGACCTTTTCATTAAACAACCTCCTTTGTTAAATTGGATTTATATTAAATGCTAAAAAACATTTCCCAGAACATGGGATTTGTGATAAGCTTTTCTCTCCGGCTACCACCCCCCTTTTTTTTCTTTATTTTAAAAAAATTTATTTTACCGTGCTGTATGTTTAATTCCCCATTATATACAAACATAGGGAACCATAATAATTTCTAAATTTATAACATCAATTACATTCTTTGTCAAGAAAAAAATTAAATCTTAAAAAAACTTATAAAGTTATGACAAAGGGGAAATCTGTAATTTACCACGCAAATAAAGAACCCCCGACTTTAACAGTTGTGGTAAAAAAATTATAGTTCGGGTTCATTGTTTATATTTTTTTAGAAAGAACAATCGTCAAGTAAAGACATGCAATAAACGGGCGAGTTCATAAAATAAAGTTGAAAAATAAAAATTAAAAGTTAAAAATTAATAAGTTACATGTACTGTTCCCTGTTCACTGTTCTCTGTTCACTGCCGTTAAAATGTGTTTTTTATGCCATTGCAGTGAGGTAAAAAAGATTCGGAATGCATTTCTGCTATAATACAGCCTATGATTAAAGTTGACGAGGCATTAAGGATAATATTAAATTCCGTTCAAGCATTAGATTCAGAAACTGTCAGCCTTGCAAACGCATCCGGCAGAGTGCTTCAGCAGGACATCTTCAGTAATTCTGATATTCCTGCATTTGATAATTCTGCAATGGACGGTTATGCCCTTATATCCTCTGACACAAAGGGCGCTTCGCCTGAGTCGCCATGTAAATTAGAGGTCCTTGAGGAACTAAAGGCCGGCATGATAAGTTCGTCGGAAATAAAAAGCGGACAGGCTGTAAAAATTATGACCGGCGC
>JACRGX010000099.1 GCA_016212185.1 Nitrospirota bacterium | reverse complement strand
CGCTTTGTTTGAAAACGTAAAACATTCGGTTACCTATAAGTATATGTGTTCTGATCCCGGGCAGAATCTCCTTAGGCAAGCGGTTAAAGAACAAGGTTTGGATAGAGTTGTAATTGCTTCCTGCAGCCCTAACCTGCATGAGAAGACTTTTAGGAAATGTGCAGAAGATGCAGGGATTAATCCTTATTTAATTGAGATGGCTAATATCAGAGAACATTGTTCTTGGGTGCACCATGACCAGCAAAAGGCTACTACCAAGGCAATTGAATTAGTCAGGCTTGCCGTAGCCAAGGTTTCGCGTAACCGGCCACTTCAGAAAACATATGTCCCCATAGAGAAAAGAGTTTTAATTATCGGAGGCGGAATATCCGGAATTCAGGCAGCAATAGACATTTCTTTTGCCAAGTTTCCTGTAGTTGTCGTGGAAAGGGAGCCGAGTATCGGCGGCAGGATGGCGCGTTTTGATAAGACTTTTCCTACCCTGGATTGCGCAGCCTGTATTTTAACCCCGAAGATGGTGACCGTGGCGCAGAGTAAATACGTAACTCTGCATACTTATTCCGAGGTAGAGGAAGTCTCCGGTCACGTGGGAGATTTTACGGTTAAAATCCGCAAGAAAGCGCGTTCAGTAGATATAAATAAATGCACTGGCTGCGGCGACTGTTTTGCTAAATGTCCGGTGAAGACCCTTTCAGAGTTTGACTCCGAGTTAGGCATGCGTAAGGCAATTTATGTGCCTTTTCCTCAAGCGGTGCCTAATGTCCCTGTAATTGACCGGCAGAATTGCCTCTATTTTAAGACTAAAAAATGCGGACTTTGCCAGAAAGCTTGTCAGGCGCAAGCCATTGATTATGCGATGCAGGATGAAATTTTTGAAGAGAAATTTGGGGCAATTATTGTGGCTACGGGTTTTACTCAATTTGACCACTCAGTATACGGAGAGTATGGGTATGGGAAGTTCAAAGATATGATCACCGGTTTGCATTTTGAGCGCATGGTGAATTCTTCCGGGCCGACAGGGGGCAGGATTATCAGGCCCTCGGACGGCAAAGAGGCGCGCGATGTGGTTTTTATTCAGTGCGTGGGCTCACGGGATGAACAAAAAGGAGTGCCTTATTGTTCACGCCTGTGCTGTATGTATACCGCAAAACATGCGTTATTACTAAAGGAACATAATAGGGATGCGCAGGCATATGTTTTCTATATTGATATCAGGGCAGCGGGAAAAAATTACGAAGAGTTTGTGAAAAAAGTGCAGGATGAATATGGAGCGGTTTACTTAAGAGGCAGGGTCTCCCGGATTTTTAAAAAAGACGGAAAACTGATTGTAAGAGGCGCAGATACCTTAAGCGGCGCGCAGATTGAGATAAAGGCAGACTTAGTTGTTTTAGCTACCGGCCTGGTTGCTCAGTCGGATGCTGCAAAACTGGCTCAGATGTTACACATACCCTATGACCAGAATAATTTGTTCACTGAAGCCCATCCGAAACTTGCTCCGGTAGAAACAATCACCAGCGGTATATTTTTAACCGGAGCCTGTCAGTCTCCTAAAGATATCCCCGATACTGTGGCTACGGCATCGGCTGCCTCAGTAAAGGCACTGGGCCTTTTAGTTCAGGATAGACTGGAGAGGGAGCCGTTAATCGCCAAAGTAGACAAAAATCTCTGTTCGGGCTGCCAGGCTTGCATTGAAGCCTGCCCCTTCAACGCCATAGAGAAAAAGGAAATAGAAGATAAGATGCTCAAAAGAAAAAGGACAGTAGCAGAGGTTGTTGAGGGAGTTTGCACAGGCTGCGGCAACTGTACAGCGGTATGCCGTATGTCAGCAATAGATTTAGAAGGATTTTCTAACCGGCAGATTATGGAAGAGATAGAAGCACTATGACTGAAGACGGTAATTGGGAGCCTAAGATTACGGGGTTTTTGTTCAATTGGTGCAGTTATGCCGGAGCGGTTTTGGCCGGAACATCGCGCCTGGAATATCCGCCAAATGTAAGAATTATCAGGGTTCCCTGTTCAGGGAGGGTAAATCCGCTTTTTGTTGTAAAGTGCTTGATGAATGGCGCGGATGGCGTGTTGATTTCAGGTTGCCATATTGGCGACTGTCACTATTCCGAAGGGAACTTTTATGCGCGCCGGCGATTTACCATCTTAAAGAGACTGCTGGAATATTTAGG
>JACRGX010000098.1 GCA_016212185.1 Nitrospirota bacterium | reverse complement strand
CTGCCTCAAGTAATCAGTCAAATTATTTATCTTCACCTTCAGCATCCAAATGCATTTTATGCAGAAACCTGTGATAAACCGGCGCAAAAAGCACTGCTACAAATGTAAGAAACGATATGCCGCTGAACAGCGCATAAAAAGAAGCAAATAATTTTCCGCTGTCAGTATTTAAATGATCCACCGGTCCCATTCCTGTAAGAATCATGGATGCATTGAGAAAGGCGTCTATCCATGCAAGCCCGCCAAAAAAATGATACCCTGCCGTTCCAACCCCGATTGAAAAGATTAAAACCATCAGGGAAAATCCGGCATACTGAAGCTGCCTTGAAATAAACTCCCTGCGGCTGATTAACGGCTTTTTATGGTGTTCAAACATAAATGGCTACTCGCTTTCCTCATACTTCTCAAGAGGCGCGTGTTTTGAGCCGTAACGGAAAACAGTGATGCCCTTGCATCCTTTTTCATATGCCAGAATAAATGCCTTTGCAATGTCGTCCCTTTGAGCCCTGTGCTTTAAATTAACCGTCTTGGAGACGGCATTATCAGTAAATTCCTGAAACGCCGCCTGAATCTCTATGTGCTCCTCAGGGGATATTTCATGGGAAGTTACAAAGAGTTTTTTTACGTCAGGCGGGATTTCTTTAAATCCCTTTAACATGCCTTTTACGGAAATTTTTCTGATAAGCCCGGCGCTGTAAAATCCCCTCTTTTTTGCCGTTTCAATAAAAAGCGGATGCACCTCATGAAGTGTTGTGTCAAGCGCCTGCCTTTTATAAGCTATCGCAAAAAGCGGCTCTATGCCGCTTGAACAGCCGGCAATTATTGAAAGTGTGCCGGTAGGCGCAATGGTTGTCGTGGTTGCGTTCCTGTACCCGCCTTTTGCAATAATCTCAGGCGTGTCATAAATTGAGCCTTTGAAATTCGGGAATACGCCCTTTTCCCTTGCAAGTTCCGAAGACGCCTCCCTTGCCTTTTCCCTGATAAAACTCATCACCTCGCGCGCAAGTTTAAATGCCTCCTTAGAGTTATATCTGATGCCGAGTTTTATGAGCAAATCAGCCCAGCCCATCACGCCAAGTCCTATCTTCCTGTTGCCTTTATGCATCCTTTCAATCTCAGGCACCGGATACTTATTTGCATCAATTGCATTGTCAAGAAAGCGGACTGCAAGCTTTACGGTTGATGCCAAAAGCTGCCAGTCAATCTCAACAACAGGGGTCCAGGGGTCCAGGGGTCCAGCGGCTGACGGATTGTTTTTTCCTTCACTTGAATCCTTGAATCCTTGAATCCTTGAACCCTTTTTAACAACCATCCTTGCCAAATTTACCGATCCGAGCACGCAGGCCTCAAACGGAAGAAGCGGCTGTTCGCCGCATGGATTCGTGCTTTCTATTTTTCCTATATGAGGAGTGGGGTTATCCCTGTTAATCCTGTTAATAAATACAAGACCGGGGTCTCCTGTCTCCCATGTGCTTTCAACTATTTCTTTAAACACATCTTTGGCTTTAAGCTGTCCTGCGATGCGGCCGTTTCTCGGATTTATCAGGTCATACCGGGAATTATCCTTCAGCGCCTTCATGAATTTACCTGTTACAGCAATTGAAATATTAAAATTCGTAAGTTCTTTTTCATTCCTCTTAATCTTTATGAATTCAATTATGTCCGGGTGGTCTACCCTTAAGATGCCCATATTGGCGCCTCTCCTGGCCCCGCCCTGCTTTATAACCTCTGTTGCGGTGTTATAGATTTTCATGAATGACACAGGGCCGCTGGCAATGCCTCCGGTTGATTTTACAAGGTCAGCCCTCGGTCTTAATTTTGAAAAAGAAAAACCCGTGCCTCCTCCGCTTTGTAAAATCAGGGCGGCATTTTTCAGGGAATCAAAGATGCTTTTCATGGAGTCGTCAACAGGAAGAACAAAACATGCGGCAAGCTGTCCGAGGTCTTTGCCTGCATTTATCAGCATAGGCGTGTTCGGAAGGAAATGGAGATTATCCATCATATCATGAAATTTTTTCTCCCATTTCTGCGGTGTCCCGCCGTAAAGCTTCTCCGGAGCAGCAGCAGTTTTTGCAACCCTCAAAAGCATTTCCTCAGGGGTTTCAATAACCCTGCCCTGCTCATCTTTTAGCAGATAGCGGACTCTTAAGACTGTATGTGCGTTCTCAGTTAAGCGCATAGTCAATCCTCAAATTAAATTTCAAAATCCAAATGTCAACTGCCAAATACAATGGAATATATGCCGTTGTGAAACGATTCCGGACAAGCCGGAATGACAAATAAAAAACACGCCCTTCC
Source organism: Nitrospirota bacterium (assembly GCA_016212185.1). Lineage (NCBI taxonomy): Bacteria > Pseudomonadati > Nitrospirota > Nitrospirota bacterium. The sequence goes on along the minus strand of JACRGX010000098.1, from coordinate 8,355 downwards.
CCCTCTTTTTAGGGGGGAATCTTAAATCCTGCTACTTACTGCTTGCTACTTGACCCTTATTTTTCAGCTTTTTTGAAAAATAAAAATCCGTCAGGGCGTCAATATCAGCAGTCAGCTCCTGCACCCTGAGTTCCTTTTCTATCCCGTCTTTGCGTTCATCCGGTGGAGAAAGCAGCATCTCAATCTGAAGTCTACGTCTTTCAAAGTAAAGCCTCGTGACTTCATTAAGAACATCGTCTCTTAACTGAACCATAAGCCTGGACCTTGTATCAATTGAGGTCTGGTCATTATTCCATAAAAGTTCTCCCAATTCCCACGTGAATGCAATTGACCAGTCATAGTCCTTGCCCCATGTAATATCATCACCTACATATGCGCCTGAAGAATAGACGTTGCTGCTCTGCCAGTCCCTGCCCTTGGTATATCCGAGCGTCATATGCGGCAGCCATGCCTTTTTTTGAGCAGCTTTCCTCCAGGTCTCTATCTTTTCAGGGTGCACCTCTGCATATCTTATAGCCGCCTTCTGAACCTCTTCAATGGCAGGTTCATCGGCAAAGGCAGAAAGAATTTCCCGTGATTTCTTTCCGCTGTCAGAAGACGCTGCGTCCTGAACAGCGGCGGATGTTTTAAATACCCCTTTCCCGGCAGCCGCCCACAATGCTGCTGAATTATTCTGAGCGGCAAGAAAACGGATGTCAACTGCAGTAAGTCCTTTGTAAAGTTCCTTCCAGTTTCCTGATTCTACGGAATATCTGAAAACTCCCCTTCCGGTTGCCGCATAAACTCCATCACGGTCAGCCGGACTGATTAAAAGATGGCGTATATCACGGCTAATCAGTCCTGCACTGCCCGCCGCCTTCCATGTCATGCCGGCGTCCCTGCTGATAAGCATCCCTTTTGATGTCCCAAGATACAGCAGGCCGGCATCTTTAGGATTGATGACAATGCTTTTAATTTCAGTCCCTGCCTCATTGATTCCCACTGATTCTTCCTGATTTGAAGCGCTGTCATCCTCTATAATAAATTTTTCAGGGATGCTTGATTCAAGCATTCTTTTCCAGTCAATTGCGCCGTTTATGCTCTTAAAAAAACCTTTTGCCGTAACGGCATAAATAATTTCCGGTCTGAAAAAATCTATCGCTATTGAAGAAACTGCGGCGTCATTAGGCAGATTCTGCGCTTTCCTCCATGTGCCGCCTCCGGTGTCTGTCCAAAACAGTCCGGCTTTGGTTCCAATAAAAATATTTTCCGCGTTTACAGGATTAACAGCAAGAGAAAGAACAGCGGTATTAAGTTCTCCCACTCCGGTAAAAATCCTCGTCCAGCCAGTCCCGTGGTTTATGCTTTTGTAAAGCCCTTCCCGGGTTCCGGCAAAAATGATCTTTGAGTTCAGCGGGTTTACCGCGATTGCATTTACAGTATTTCCAGTGCCCTTAAATGACAGCGCCTCCTCCCAATTTTCCCCTCCGTCTTTTGTTTTATAAATTGTATTAACAGAGCCTGCGTAAACTATCTCAGGATTGTCAGGGTTTACCGCCACAACTTGCAGGTTTAAGTCTTTAATGCCGCGGCTTACATCCTGCCATATCATATCGCCTGAAGCCGCATTTATTGAAAAAACTGGGGAAAGAAAAAAAATAATCAGGAAAAACGTCAACTTCTGCGTGGACCTCATTCAACCTCCTGTCCGTTAACCGTTAACTGCACTTTAAAACTGTAGATTTTATTAAATTTTCAATACCCCATCCCGAAAGCCTTGGGACTGTAAGGTATCCTTATACTTCCCTCCCCCTTGACGGGGGAGGGTGAGGGTGATTAAAATGCTTTTTCCACCCTCCCCTTCATCCCCTCCCGTCAAGGGAGGGGAAACTTTAGGATACTCCGCAATCTCTGCGGCGGGAAGGTTCATTTTACTATTTCTGTCCCTATGCCTTTTTTTGTAAATATCTCAAGCAGCAGGGCATGGGGAACTCTGCCGTCTATGATATGAGTTTTTCTGACACCTCCTTTAAGGGCCTCTGTGCAGGCTTCAATCTTAGGCATCATACCGCCCGAAATTATATTTTTTGCAATAAGGGTCTTCATCATTTTCTTGTCCAGTTCAGATATTAATTTATTGTTTTTGTCTTTTATGCCCTCCACATCTGTCAGGAGTATTAATTTTTCAGCTTTTAATGAAGCGGCAACTGCACCGGCAACGAGATCCGCATTTATGTTAAGAGTGGCGTTCATACGGCCTGCGCCTATAGGCGCAATCACAGGAATAAATCCGTCTTTTTCCATGGAACGAAGTATCTGCGAATTAATTTTTTCAACCTCTCCCACAAGTCCCAAATCAATTATTTCAGGTTCTCCGGTTTCAGGCGATAACTTCCTTACGACTTTTTTCCTTGCCTTGATAAGCCCCCCGTCTTTTCCGCTCAACCCGATGGCGCGCCCGCCGTGCCTGTTGATTAAAGAAACAATTTCTTTATTAATAAGTCCGCCCAAAACCATCTCAACAATATCTATTGTTTCTTTGTCCGTAAACCGCTGTCCGTGGATAAAGGTAGGTTTCTTGCCCATCTGTGCCATAACTTTGTTTATAGCCGGACCGCCGCCGTGCACAATTACCGGCTTCAGTCCTATGAGATTCAGCAGTACTACATCCTGCGCAAAAGCATTTTTAAGTGTTTCATTCACCATTGCAGCGCCGCCGTATTTAATTACAAAAGTCTTTCCGTAAAAATTTCTGATGTACGGCAGCGACTCAATCAGGATGTTTGCCTTTTCAATTAAAGTCTTCATAAAATGCCTCCTAATTTAACCACAGAGAGCACAGAGAAAATATTAAGTATCAAAATTTAGAAGAATTCTATTCCCATACACTCTGTGCACTCTGTGGTTCAAATTTTTTTACTTTTCCCCATCAGCTCATCTATTTTAGCCCCGATGTCCATGGACTTCATAAACACTGTGCCGACAAGTATGGCATCCACACCTGCCGCCTTCATTGCCTCAACATCCGCCCTCGTATTAATACCGCTTTCGCTTACGACAATTCTATCCCGGGGAATATCTTTTAAAAGCCTGACTGTAGTATTAAGGTCTATCTCAAGAGTCTTTAAGTTCCTGTTGTTTATCCCGATTATGTCCGCGCCTGAGGATAATGCCGTTTCCAACTCTTTTAAGCCGTGAACTTCTACGATAGAGTCAAGCGAAAGTTCTTTTGCAAGCTCCCTCAAATCTTTCAACCGGGATTGCTCAAGACATGAGACTATCAGTAATATTGCATCAGCGCCGCTTACCCTTGACTCATATACCTGATACTCATCAAAAATAAAGTCCTTTCTTAATAAAGGCTTCTTTGTAATTTTCCTGACAGCCCTCAGATAATCAATGCTCCCCTGAAAAAAATGCCTCTCGGTGAGAACCGATATTGCATCCACATTTTTTCTGTCATAAATATCTGCGATGCCGGATAAATCAAAATTCTCCCTTATTACCCCCTTTGAAGGCGACGCTTTTTTGATTTCAGCAATCAGATTTATCCCTGAATCCTGCCCTCTTTCTATTGCCTGCCGGAAAGATAAAACAGGTGCGGCATCCCGCACACTTGCCTTTAACTCCGGCAGCGGCAAAATCCCTTTAGCCCGCTTTAGGTCCTCTTCTTTATGCCGTAAAATTTCTTCAAGAACACTCATTTATGGAGATTTTAAAGAAAGGGAAAGGCTTTTTCAAGTTAATTTGACTTTTGACATACGCTTACCTACAATAAGCCATCAATAATCTTAAAAGGATTCAAGGGGTCAAGGGGTCAAGGATTCAAGTAATAATTAAAATAATTAACTTTTCTTATTATCTTCACTTGAACCCCCGAATCCATGAATCCATGAACCCTGATTTTAATTAACCATGATTGAAAACATCAAAGAAGGATTAAAACTTACTCATAAAAACTGGCAGTTGCTGCCCATCCAGATTGCCGTAATGGTTATTATATTCATAGGATTTATTCTTTTCGTAGGAATACCCCTTGCAATAGCATTTGTCTTTTTCGGCATAGATTTAACCCATGCCAAAGACTTTCTGAATGTATTAAAAAATCCGCTGGAGTTTCTTTCACGGTACTTCGGCCTTACCATCTTCATAATTCTGACATTTTTTATTTATCTGTGTTTTGCCTCTGTATTAAGCATATTCGGATTCAGCGGGACGTTGGGAGTGCTGAGAAATTCCGCGCTTAACACACAATATAAATTCAGTTTCCCTTCATTTATCAAAGAAAGCAAGAGTCTTTTTTTCCCCATATTCTGGTTTGGCTCCATTGTACTGCTTATTTTTATGCTTGTATCTTTTATCGTCGGAATTGTTGCCGGAATTGGCTTTTCAGTCGTAAGCGCATATGAGCAAGGAACTGTTTTAGTTTTGTTCATGGCTTACTTCTTAGCCTTGCTGCTTATCTTAAGCGCCGTCGCAGTCACAATACTCGTGCTTACGGTTTCCGCATACGCCGTAACTATCATCTCCGTAGATAAAACAAAAACAATTGAGGCATTCAGGAAGAGTTATGATTTTGTTAAAACAAAACCTAATGCGATTTTGTTTTACCTGATTCTAATCGGCAGTTACATGATAATTAATTTCATTCTGTTTTTCTTAAATTACCCCTTCACACTGATACCTGTCATAGGGGTCTTCATATATATCCCGTATCAGTTGGTAACTTATGTCTTTCTGAATTATCTGGTGCTTGCAATATCAAGCTCTTTGATTATTTTCTATACAAAAAGTATGGGCTATCAGGCAGAATCAGGGGCGTATGAGATATGAGGAGACAGTTAGGCGTTATTGGCTATTAGTTATAAGTTATTCGTTATTAATTTCAACCTCCATCCTTCAACCTTCATCTTTTGAGTATTATCTTATGTTTATTTAGTGAAATTTCTTTTATTGAGCCTTCAAAGACCTTCTGCTCGCCGAAGATATTCTTCATGTGAACCCTGCCCCCTTCAGGCTTTATGACATCCACATTTTCCAGATAAAGCTCTTCCTTTCCGTCTTTTTCAATAAAAACATTGGTTTCACACATTGCAATTGCCTCCTGTTTTACTGCCCCTTTAAAAAGGGGGTTAACGGCTTGCTTAATAACTTCTATTCCAAAAAAATTCGTCACTCCCGCTTGTCGGGAGTCTTTCCGCAATAATAGATTCCGGACAAGCCGGAATGACATGCTTACAGCGTACATAGGACATTAGATTTACAGTATGCAATAGTATAAGACAAGGCTTAAATAATTGACAATAAACCCTAATTTATGTAAAATATGATTATCAGATTTTACATAAATTAAGGAGGATTTATGGATAAGACACTGAGCGCCACTGAAGCTGTAAGAAAATTTTCGGAAATCCTTAACTCCATTAAGTACAAAGGCGATCATTACACAATCCTGAGAGGCAAAAAACCCGTAGCCCTGATATCTCCTGCTGAAACATCTCCCAAAATGATGAGACTCGGAGAACTAAAAGAACTGCTAAAAAAACTCCCACAGCTTGGCGATGACGCTAAAAGGTTTGAAAAAGACTTAAAAACCATTATTAAACTCCAGCCGTCAATGCCGGAGAAAAACAAATGGGAGTAATATTTGATACAAGCGTCCTTATCGCAATAGAACGTAATAACCTGAGCATTGAAAAATTTATTAAAGGACGGGAAAATGAACTGTTTGGGGTAAGCGCAGTAGCAATATCCGAGCTTTTGCATAGCATCCACAGAGCCGATTCTGAAAAAAGGCGGTTAACACAAACAGCATACGTTGAGAAAATTATTGAACTATTTCCAATCTACCCTTTTGATCTAAGCGCTGCAAGAATATATGCGCAAATTTGGGCGAATTTAGCCAAAAAAGGAGTTAATGTCGGCGCCCATGACTTGATGATTGCATCCACTGCAATATCACTTGCCTTTTCAGTTGTCACATGCGATTTGAGGGATTATGGAAAAATTAAAGGACTGACTGTGGAGAAGTTTACTTCGTAAAAAAATATTCACACCGGCTGCCTCTGCCTTCCCCGCATCAATCCAACTATAAATATTTCTTATAATGCCTATAAGATATAACGAATTTTATTGACAGGAATTGTAAGCTTGTGTAAAGGTAAAATTGTACAGTTACTTTCCAGATAAAGCTAAATCCCGGGTAACCGGGAGGCGGAAAGCACCAGATACCGGATAACCGGCATGGCTGAGCTGCCAAGGAAAAACCATTGGCAAATTCAGCTTTTTTATTTTGTCTGCGCTTGGGGGGAGCACGAGAAGAAATATCTTTTTAATTTCATTCTTTTTCTTTCTATTTGTTCTATTTGTAACTATTTCTGCTTGGGGAGAGGGGACTAAAACAAAAGTCAATGAAATAAAAGAAAAGGCTGCTATTATCATAAATAAAAATGACAGCGGTAAAGAGATAACCATTGGGGTTGGAGATGTTATTCAAATAGAATTAGAACGTTATGGCAGTACAGGATATGAGTGGTATTTAGATGAATCTTACAGAGGTTATTTTAAACTTGTCGGAGAGTATACAAAAGAACTTTCAAGAAAAGAACTTGTGGGTGCTCCGGTAAAGAGGCAATGGGAACTAAGGGCTGTCAGGGAAGGTGAGGCAGAGATTTCTATATATTTTTACAGGGATTGGGAAGGCAAAGATAAGGCAGTTGACATATTTAAAATAAAGGTCAGAATATTTTAAATCATCATTAATCTCTAATAAAAGGGGGGTAAAATGAATTTCATTGGTAAAGAGAGATTTCGTTCTGGAATTAGCATATTCATATTTATACTTATATTGATACTAAGTAGTTTTACGGTAAACGCGCAGGAGTCAGGTGTCCCTGAAATTGCACCAATAAACCCTGATTTTATTAGTAGGAACATAGAGAGGGTCAACGAGCTGAATGTAGAAGTGCTGACAACAGATGGGCATGGTCTTGGATTAATACCTTCTCCTCTTGATCTTTCTCACTTGAAAGGTCAACATGCTTCTATACTTGGTGCTCCAATTGTAGGGTACCCCACAAGCTATGACCTTCGCACACTTGGTAAAGTTACGCCTGTGAGAGATCAAGGAAACTGCGGCAGTTGCTGGTCATTTGCCACATACGGTTCTATGGAATCTATACTTCTTCTCGCTGAGACATGGGATTTTTCTGAAAACAATCTTAAAAATACTCATGGATTTGATTATGGTCATTGCTATGGGGGTGATGCCTATATGTCCACAGCATATCTTGCGCGGTGGAGCGGTCCAATTTTAGAAGCAGACGACCCGTATAATCCTAACTCAAATGTATCCCCTACAGGTTTAACTACAAAAAAGCATTTGCAGGAGACCCTTATCATCCCTGACAGGACAAACTCTTTAGATAATGACAATATCAAACAAGCAGTGATGACTTATGGTGGTCTGTATACGACAATGTACTGGAATGACTCTTACTATAATCTCACAAATAAAGCTTACTATTATAATGGATCAAATTATGCTAATCACGCTGTAACAATAGTCGGCTGGGATGATAATTTTGACAGAACCAGGTTTTCACCTGTACCGCCAGGGAACGGTGCATTTATTATAAAAAATAGCTGGGGGACGGCATGGGGGGAAAACGGGTATTTTTATATTTCATATTATGACACTATTGTAGGCTCAGGTAATACTGCATTCAATAGCGCTGAAGCTACTGCAAATTATAGCAACGTATACCAGTATGACCCTCTCGGTTGGACATCCAGCATAGGGTATACCGGAAGTAATACTGCATGGTTTTCAAATATTTTCACTGCTACTGCAAATGAACAACTCTCAGCAGTAAGCTTTTATACCGCATCTGTTAATTCATCCTACGAGATATATATCTATACAGGTGTCACTTCAACTCCTACAAACGGTTCACTTATTGGAACCAAAACAGGTGCAATATCATTGCCGGGGTATCATACAATTTCTTTTAATCCGTCTGTTACACTTACGTCTGGTCAGAAGTTTTCCGTTGTAGTAAAACTTACGACCCCGGGATTTAATTATCCAGTCCCGATAGAATATCCATTTGCAGGTTATAGCAGCCAGGCTACTGCCGGTGCAGGACAGAGCTTCGTTAGTTCGAACGGTATTGGCTGGTCAGATATAACAACTTTCTTCACAAATACAAATGTATGTGTGAAGGCATTTATTCGGACATGTACGGATAATGATGGTGATGGGTATGGTAACCCAGCCAGCGCTTCATGTGCACATCCTGAATTAGACTGCAATGACAGCAATACCAATATTCATCCGGGAGCTACAGAAACATGCAACAACATAGATGATGATTG
>JACRGX010000097.1 GCA_016212185.1 Nitrospirota bacterium | reverse complement strand
GCCGATAAGGATGCTTAAACGCAAAAGCCGAAGAGCAAAGTCATATTCATGGGTTTATTTGAAATCAAAACCCGATAACTTAACGAAGGGGACATTTCCGCTTTGCACTTAAGGGGACATTTTGACTTTGCTGCGACAGGTTTTTGGCGTTACGTGGTTTTTACCGCACGATGCCGTGGCGCTATGCTGGTTGTCATAGAATGAATATTGACATTTATGTTATATGTGTTACATTGATAACATGTATAACAAAAAAAAGCGGAAGATGAACCGCAGATGGCTTTTATTCTTTTACAGCGTGCCTGCAAAACCGGTAAGCACGCGGATGATGGTATGGAGAAAGCTTGCAAAATCCGGCGCGGTTCAGCTCAAGGGGGCGGTCTACATACTGCCTTATAGCGAGGGGCATTATGAACTCCTTCAATGGCTGGCGAACGAGGTTGTCTCCCTTAAGGGAGACGCGGATTTTACGGTGATAGAGCGGTTTGAGAATATAAAGGACGCTGAATTAACTGGGCTTGTCAACGGCCAGCGGGAAAAGGATTACAAAAAAATCGAACGGGAGCTTGACGAGATTGAGCGCAAAATAAGCGGAGTGAAAAAAGGAACCGGGGCGTTTGATTTTAAAAAGCTCTCCGGACGCCTGAAAAAGCTTTCAAAGGGGTTCGAAGAATTTCAAAGAATTGATTTTTTCGCTTCAAGGGCGGGCATAGCGCTGAAAAAAAGAATATCAGAAGCTGAAAACGAGATTAGAAACCTTTCCGGCTATACCGCTAAAGAGGAACTGATTATAAACAAAAGAGCGGAAGACTACCGCCGCCGGACATGGGTAACAAGAAAAGGACCCTTCGTGGACAGGATAGCGTCCGCATGGCTCGTTAAAAAGTTTATAGACAACGAGGCGACTTTCAGATTCATACAAGAAAACGAGGCTCAAAAGGCGGGCCTGCGCGATGTCTTATTCGATATAAAGGCAGGCGAGTTTACCCATACGGGGGGGATGTGCACCTTTGAGGTGCTTTTAAAGTGTTTCAGGATTAAGGACAAGGCCCTTAAAACTATTTCGGAGATAGTCCACGAACTGGACTTGAAAGACGGAGTTTACGCGCCTCAAGAGTCAAGGGGCATTGAAGAGATACTCCGGGGGATAAGAAAATCTTCAAAGGACGACAGCGAAATACTCGAAAGGGGCATGGAGGTGTTCGAGTTTCTCTATTCATCCAAAACCTGAACAAGGAGGATACGTATGCCGCCTATCAATAATCACTTAATGGCAAGCATGGAAAGGACCGGAAAGGAATATCGCGAGGTGCATGAATGGCTTGACGCCGACCCTGAGAAAAAGGCGGAGAGACACGATATTACCAAGATTTATGAATATGGAAAGATGATGGAGGAAAGGTATGGCAAGGAGGCGCGGGAAGAATATATCCGGCACATCCGTGATGACGTAAAGGCTAAGTTTAACCACATACAGCACGACCTTGAGAATACCGTTGCAGATGCGTTAGCGTATTTCGGGGTAAAATAGTTTGTGTTCTCATAAGGGTCATTCCCGCGAAAGCGGGAATGACCCAATCAACTCAGGAGACCATCATGGATTACATAATTCAGGACTCGGACATACAGCTGCTCAAAGAGACAGGGGTATCGGAAGACGATATAAAACATTGCATGAAGGTGGCGGAAAAGGCGCTTGAGGTCGCTAAAAGGACGGGCGTTGATGTTGACATGGAGACCATCGGCAGGGGCGCCCTTTTCCATGACCTCGGCAAGGCAATAACACATGAGATTGAGCATGGCAGGATAGGCGCGCTGCTTGGAAAGAAACTTGGTTTGCCTGAAAAAATTACAGGCATCATGGAAAAACACATAAGGGGCGGATTAACGGAAGACGAGGCTAAAGAGCTTGGATTGCCTGTAAAGGGTTACTCCCTGCAAACCCTTGAGGAAAAAATCGTTATATATGCCGACAGGCTTGTGGACATCATAATGGACGGGGTTGTTGCAACCGGGTATGAATCGGACGCGGAAGCTAATTTTGTCGAGATACTTAAACAATATCCCATATACGGCAAGAATGAAAAAACCCTCAACCGGTATCTGTCTTATCATAAGGAGATACAGGGGCTGATAAACAGAGGATGAAGCAAAGTCCTTTTATACTGCTCTGCACCACAGGCCTCTTCGCCATATTCAGCTCCACCATATCAAAAAGCCCAGCTCTGCCTCTTTTTACCTCATATCT
>JACRGX010000096.1 GCA_016212185.1 Nitrospirota bacterium | reverse complement strand
CCAGATGCCTGCCGCTGCCTCAAGCCCTATTGCAGAGGCGGCCTGCGGGAATAAAAAAACTGTTAGTAAGGATATGGCAAATAATAACTTAATAGTTTTCACTTTTGTCTCTCCTTTTACTGTCGGATTTTTAAATTGCTGAAATTTTACAAAGACATGCCTGTTATATTTTTGGCATCCGGTGAAATCAAAAAGTTTCCCTCATCCTCTTTAATGATTTTTCTGAATGTCAGCACCTTGATGACTTTTGTTATCGCCTCCCTTGATGCGCCGGTGCGGGATGCCAGTTCCCTGTGTGTAAGCTTCTTAATTTTTAAAAAACCGTTTTCGTCTTTTTCACCCTCAGTCGCCGCAATCTGCAGAAGCAGGTTCAGAAGCCGTTCATTTACATCAAGAAAGGCAAGCGACTCAATCATATTATCCGCCATCCTCAACCTCTGCACAACTGCCGAGAGGAGGTCAATGGCAATTGCCGGGTCGTTTTTAATTGCCCGGAGAAACCGTTCCCGTTTTAAGACGCCGAGTGTTGAATCTTCCTTTGCAATGATTGTGGCGGACCTCGGCTTGCCGTCAAGGAGGCTCATCTCGCCGAAGAAATCGCCCTTATTAAAAGCCGTAAGTATCAGCTCATCCCCGTCCTCACCTAAGAGCGACGCCCTTACCGACCCCTCAAGAACGATATAGAGGTCTGTGCTGTGGTCTGACTGGTAAAACACAATTTCGCCTTTTTTTACGTGTTGAGTGATAAAGTCATTTGAAAGCTGCAGTAGATGCGGATCTGAAAGGTTTTTGAAGATAGGAAGCCCTCTGAATGATTTTTCTATCAGCGCCCTTTTAGGCTCATCTCTCATTTTCAGTGCCCCTTGTTAAGATTAGGTCATATTTTAACAGATTTTACAACAAAATTTACTTATAATTTAAGTTGTGCCATAATTTAACATTGGATGTATGTGATAAATAAGATACTTTTACGAGAGGGGCTGGAAAACTGTATAAGGGGGACATAGCTATTAAAGGAACGAAAAAAGACAAAAGCGAGTTGACCGGCGGGTATTATAAAGGATTTGTTTTCCTGAACAGATTTTTTCATATAATTAATGCCCTGTTTTTTTTAATCCTTTCATCCCCGGTTTTGATATTAATCTTATTGGCTGTAAAACTCACGGATAAAGGCCCGGTTTTCTACAAGGGGGTCCGCCTCGGGTTGAATAAGAAGCCCTTTATCATGTATAAATTCCGGACGCTCTCCCCTGAAGCAGAGCAGAAGATTGGCGCAGAGATCCTGTCCCTGGGTCATAAGCTTGAAACAAAAATAGGCAAATTACTCAGAGATACGCGTCTTGATGAGCTGCCGCAATTGTTCAATATAATAAAAGGCGATATGGACTTTGTAGGTCCAAGACCTGAACGGCCCGCGATTTATGAGAAGTTTTGCCGGCATATCAAAAACTATGACAACCGGTTTTCAGTAAAGCCGGGACTCATCGGCTTTGCACAGTTATTCACCCCACATTCAACTCCCAGGAAAATCAGGGCCTTGCTTGACAATCGTTTTATTAAAATCAGACAAAGTTATCTTTTAGATATCGGAATTATTATTTATGTCTGCGCCCTGATTTCCAGAAAAGCTGTTCTGAAAACATTCAAGTATTTATGGCAAAGAATTGTCAGGGGAAGAGTGTTTGGGATTTATACTGATAAGCGGGAGAGTGAAAGGGTAAGGCATCAAAAGGCGTATGTTAATATAGGAGCAAAGATGAATGGCGAGGTTGTTTATGAAAAAACAGCCTCTCTGGCAGATATCAACGCCGATATGTTCCTAATTAAAACCAATGATCAACTTACTGCTCCCAAGGACCTCTTTTTCATGCTTGAGACTGAAAGCAGAATAAACAGAAAAAATGCAGTAAGAAAGAAAACTGCCGTCTGCACAGGAGAAATATACAGGGAGGAAAGACTGACCGGTGATGATTTCAGGTTTAGCTATGTAATTAAATATAGGCCGGTTTCTCCGCTTAATTATTATATGATTCGCCAGTATTTTCTGGAGGAAAGCATAGCTTAAACAATGAGAAATAGCAGGGAAACACTGCCATTCGGATTTTTTGAAGGCGTATTGCTGCTCCTTTTATCATCCGTATCGCTTTTCCTCCTGACAACAGAATTTTATATCTTTGCCTTTGTCCCGGTTATTCTGATTCTGGCATTTCTTTTTTTACTCCGTTCGCCCCATGCAGGATATTATGTTATCGTATTTCTTATTCCATTTGCCGCTTACCGCGGGCTGGCAGGAGACAGCAAGCTGTTTAACATATCATGGATTTTGGGGTTTTTCCTGCTCGGTTTTCTGCTTTACAGGTTTGTTATTGCGAGGGACTCAGTTGGAAAAATCAATTCAAACCTCTGGCCTTTTATTGCCATTTATTTTGTAATCAGCCTGATTTCGGCATTAATGTCGCCCTATCCTCAAACTGCGTTTGCGAATATCGGGCTTGCACTTGCGGGTTATGTCTTTATAGTCCTCGGTATTTTTTTTATCTCATCCCGGGAAGTTTATGCAAAAACCTTTCCGGCAATACTTATGACAAGCATTACCATAAATTCCTTTTTGGGAATTGCCGGGACTATCTTCGGTATTGACATGTTCGCGGTAAAACATGAAACATTTATAAGAAGCATGGGGGCTGCCGTGGACCCGAACAACTTTTCCCTTATGGCAATTTTCAGCCTGCCTTTTATTGCGCATTATCTCTTCACGTGCAGGGAAAGGAACAAAAGGATATTGCTGATTCTCATGCTTTTGATAAATTTATTGGGCATTGTTTTAACTTATTCCCGGGGCGGGGCGCTGATATTAATTATCATTTTCCCTGTCCTGATTGCCGTGCATCTTTTCAGCCTGAAACCGAAACTGTTTGGCTTTGTGCTTTCCCTGATAGGATTTATTGCAGTTATAATAATTTCTCTGATTCCCGAGGCCTACTGGGAACGACAGAAGAGCGTATTCGCAGAGAAGAAGGATTTTTCCATCAGCAGGCGTCTTTCATATCTTCATGTCGGTCTGGATGTATTTAAAGACAATCCTGTGTTCGGCTCGGGTCCCGGAACCTTCAGGGATATATTTTCTGAAACCAAATATGCGGAATTTTTTTACAGGGAAGGCTTTACAAAACGGAGATTTGCACATAACACCTATATTGAAATTATTGTGGGAACAGGGACGGCAGGCATGATTTTTTTTATTGTCCTGCTCTGGCGTGCGGTAAGAAATTTCAGGACCGCCATGAGAAATTTTTATGAAAGAGGGGATATATGGGAATCGCATCTTACAAGGGCGTATTTATTATCGTTTACTTCCCTGTTAATCTACCTCGCCATATTCAGCGACATGTACCATAAATATTTTCTGCT
>JACRGX010000095.1 GCA_016212185.1 Nitrospirota bacterium | reverse complement strand
CCCTGTCGCTGAAAGGGCGGCGTATGCCGTTTATTTCCTGATAATCCTCATGCCCTTTACCCGCAACAAGCAGGGTGTCGCCTTGTTCCGTCATTGATACCGCCCGGATTATCGCCTCTGCCCTGTCCGGCAAAATCATGTAGTTGCTCTTCTTAATGCCTGCAATTATATCGTTAATAATCCACATCGGATTTTCTGTCCTCGGATTGTCGGATGTAATTATCACAAAATCGCTTAACTCCGCTGCAACCGCGCCCATCTTATGCCTTTTATCCCGGTCCCTGTTGCCTCCGCATCCAAAAACCGTTATGACTTTACCCTTTGTTATCAGCCTTGCCTCCTCAATAAGCCTCTTCAGCGCATCTTCGGTATGCGCATAATCCAGTATACAGAGGAATTTCTGCCCGGCATCAATCTTTTCAAACCTGCCTTCAACCGGACTTACTTCCCCTAGGCCCTTAATTATTGCCTCATCACCGACGCCAAGTGCATAGGCAATCCCGACAGACATCAGGATGTTATAAACATTATTCCGTCCTGCAAGAGGAGAACTTATGTTCAATTCACCTCCCGGCGTCTGAATAATAAAATCAGAAGGTTGAATTATGAGGGTTGAATTATGAAAAAAGGATTTTTCATCCTTCTTCCTTCTTCCTTCAGCCTTGTCTATATTCATCCCCCTTATCATTGCCCCTTCCTGAAGACCGCAGGTTATGACATTGCACTTTAATTTCTCTGTGAGGGTTCTAACCGCCGGGTCATCCCAGTTCAACACGGCATAACCGCCATTTTCAACGTAATCAAAAATTTTTGCCTTGGCAGTGAAATACTCTTCCATAGTGCCGTGAAAATCCAGATGGTCCTGCGTAAAATTTGTAAACGCCGCCGCTTTAAAAGAACAGCCTTCAACCCTTTTAAGAGTCAATGCGTGGGAGGACACTTCAAGCACAGCATACTCAACATTATTGTCCAGCATTTCCCGCAGGTATCCCTGGAGGTCTAAAGACTCGGGAGTCGTATGAATTGCCGCAGCAACTCTATTACCTATTATATAACGTATGGTCCCTAAAAGACCAACCTTCCTGCCCCATGTATCAAGTATGCTCTTCGTTATATAACTGGTTGTTGTTTTCCCGTTCGTCCCTGTAATTCCGATGAGGGATAAGCCCTTTGAAGGTTCTCTGTAAAACGCAGACGATACGGCCGCCAATGCATCCCTGCTGTCTTCAACAGTTGCAAACGCCGCGCCGTCACATGACAAACATATGCCGGATAAATCCGCTTCCTTTTCTACTATCACACCAGCAGCCCCCCTGCTTAATGCGTCATTTATATATCTGTGGCCGTCAGTGGAAAACCCCCTGACAGCCACAAAAAGAAATCTTTCTTTTACATTCCTTGAGTCATACGCAATCCCCTTTATTTCACAGTTCACATCGCCGGTAACCTTTGCCACCTTTATTCCCTTTATAAGACTCTTAAGTGTCATCTACTGACAAGTGTAATATTATTCTCATCCCTTTCCATAGGAACATCCAGATATGTAAGCGTCTGCTCTATGATGTTTCTGAACACCGGGGCGGCTACTGTGCCTCCGTACCTTGCGCCCCTCGGCTTGAATACAACAATGATAAGTGAAATCCTCGGATTATCTGCAGGGACAAAACCGACAAAGGAACTCACATAATCAGAAGCGGAATACCGCCCTGTCTTGGGGTCAATCATCTGTGCAGTGCCTGTCTTCCCTGCTACAAGATTGCCCTTTATGGACGCCCTCTGCGCGGTGCCGCCTTCTTCAACAACCGTCTTTAAAATATCCCTCATGGTCTTTGCCGTTTCTTCTGAAACAACCTGCCGTTCAATCTTAGGAGAAGATTTTTCAATAATCCTTCTGTCAGGCGAAATTACTTCAGAGACAATATACGGCTTCATCAGTCTGCCGCCGTTGGCAATTGCCGAATAAGCCCTTAAAATCTGCAAGGGGGTCACCCCAATTTCCTGCCCGATTGATATGGTGGCAAGCGTCCTTCCGGACCATGATTCAGGCGATTTTAAAAGCCCGCCCACTTCTCCTATGAGGTCTATCTTTGTTTTATCGCCGAAACCGAATTCTTTCACATATTTATAAAATTTTTTCTCGCCGAGTATTGCGCCGGCCTGTATCAGACAGACATTTGATGATTTTTGAACGCACTCTTTAAATGTAAGCACGCCGTTTTTATGAACATCGCGGATAGGTTTTCCGCCGCTGACATTTATATAGCCCTTGGAACAGTCAAATTTTCTTTCAGGCGTGACAAGCCCCTCTTCAATAACCCCTGAAGCCGCAATTATTTTAAATGTTGAACCCGGCTCGTACGAATCAGTAATTGCCCTGTTGCGCCTTTCAGAGGCCTCCGCGTCAGCCGGCATGTTGAGGTCATATGTTGGCATGTTGGCAAGGGCAAGGATTTCGCCTGTCACCGGGTCCATCATTATTCCCACCGCGCCTTCGGCCTGCCATATTTCAACAGCGCCGGCCAGCTCCCTTTCAACTATATGCTGAAGTCCTTCGTCAATAGTAAGCAGGAGGCTGTTGCCCGGGATGCCTTCTTCTGTGTTATTGGCAAGGTTTAAACCGTGGGCATCCCTGCCGAGTTGAACTTTTTTCACTTGGCCCTTCATATATTTGTCATAACGGCGTTCAATGCCTTCAAGCCCCTTATTATCAATATCCGTATACCCGAGAATATGCGCCGCAAGCTGTCCCTTGGGATAATACCGCTTTGTCTCAGTGACAATGCCAACTGTATTTTTCAATTCATCTTTTACTTTCTCCGCTCCGCGTGACATATCCTCGTCCATTTTTCTTGTAATCCACATAAAACTTGATTTCCTGCCTTTGCCGTCTGCAAGCCTGCTGCTCAGAATATTTGCAGAAACCTTAGCTACCGGAGAAAGCCGTGAAGATACATAACTGATGTTATCCACCTTTAAGGGCACGGCATATAAAGAATTGGTTTCTATATTAACGGCAAGCTCCCTCATGGACCTGTCATAAATAGTCCCCCTCTGAGGCATTAATGTTACCGCCCTTGAATACTGCTGCGCCGCCTTCTCTGAGAGATCCTTATGCTGGATAACCATGAGATAAAAAAGCTTAAAAAATACAACAAAGAACGCAAAAAACACTATTGTCTTAAGCACAACAGCCCTTTTTCTGCTGTGAGAATAATCTGCGTCAGGGAACCTGTCCCAGAGCAGTGCAACATCCGGTTTTTTTCTTCTTCTGTATTTCATAGTTCAAAATAAAAAAGTCTGACCTGAGGCTAAGGTTCATTCCCTATGCCTCAGCCTGCCGTCAGATTCCATGTCTGTCAGCGATTATTTAATGCTCGTCCCACAATGTTATGATTCTCAATTCTCTCCTCATATTAAATTTTAATACACATTGATCTTCCCTGCGGCAGAAACCGCAAGGAATCTAATGCAAGGAATTTCTTTTTATTACATTCGCTCGCTAACCCAGTGGCAAGACCACGGGGAATACATTCGCTGTCCATTTATGGATCGTCAGCCCTCCTCATATTTTTAAATGCCCTTAAAGGCGAATGCCATGATGGTGTACTGCCCGCGTCTGCTTTTACAGATGCCTCGCGGGGTCCTGCCGGCCGCATCCTTCTGACAAAGATGACCTTCTCTCTCTCCGGAAGGCTCATGCCGAGATCATTTATTGCCGCATCTTCCACACTCTTCATTGAAAATGAACCGGCCTTCTGTGCAAAGAGCATTTTTCTTTCCCTTAGAATACTTCCCTTCTCCTTCTGAAGCTTACCGATATCATATTCCATGCTTATTGCCGAAGACCTTAGTCCTACAAGACAGAAGACTCCTGCAACCAGATACAGGACAAGACCGAGTTTTATAAGACCCCTTTTCCACCCTTTTTTAAGACGTCTTGCAGTCATAACGCCTCCGCTGTCCTGAATTTTGCGCTCCGTGAAGACGGATTCGTCCTTATTTCCTCTCTGACCGGCACTAAAGGCTTTTTTGTAATAATACTAAGCCGTCCTTCGGCTGAAAGTTTTTTGAATGAATTTTTCACAATCCTGTCTTCAAGCGAATGATATGAAAGCACGCAGAATCTTCCGCCTTTATTGAGAATGCCCGCGCCTTCATCAATTGCGGCAGTCAGCACGGCAAGCTCCCTGTTTACCTCAATTCTTAAGGCCTGAAAGGTCTTTGTTGCAGGATGAATCCTGCCCCGCCTTCCAATAGCCCTCTCTATGATTTCCGCAAGCTCCAGGCAGGAGCTGACCGGCTGTTTTTTGCGTACCGTAACAATCGCCCTTGATATCTTCCTGCTGAATCCTTCGTCTCCGTACTGCCAGATGATATGGGCCAGGTCTTTTTCAGGATACCTGTTTACAATTTCAGCGGCCGTAAGCCTCTGTCTTTTGTCCATCCGCATGTCAAGGGGCTCATCCCTTAAAAAACTAAAACCCCTGTCTTCAGTATTGAGCTGTAATGTTGAAACACCTAAATCAAGCAGGATCCCGTCAACCTTTTCATAACCAAGTTCATTAACCGCTGTCTTCATATTTGAAAAATTGTCCCTGACAAAATGCACCTTGCGTCTTTCTGACATAAGAGGTTTCAGCCTCTCCCTTGCCGCCTGAATTGCAAGCTCGTCGCTGTCCATTGCAATCAGCGTGCACTGCTGTGCATTTTTCAAAATGCCCTCAGCATGCCCACCGAGCCCTGTTGTGCCGTCAATGTATATCCCTGACTCTTTTACTTTCAATGCCTCAAGCACCTCCGTCAGCATAACCGGGACATGGACGATCCCCGGACATTCCATTCCCAAATTTACAAACCAAGTCCGGACAGTTGTTCCATGTAAGCCTTCCTGTCCACCTTTGACGGATCAGCAACATCTGTAAATTCTTTTTTGTTCCAAATTTCAATCCTGTTTCCCTGCCCTATCATGACTACCTCGCCGCCCAATTCCGCATCATCCCTGAGAGACGCCGGAACAAGCGTTCTGCCCTGTTTGTCTATTTCGCATTCCACGGCAGAGCCGACAACGCGGCGCATGTAATATCTGACTGCATCCATGGTCTGCGGCTTTCCTTTCATTTTTTCCATGAGCTGGTTCCATTCATCAATCGGATAGGCGCAGATGCAGCGGTCAAAAATATCATTGACAAAAATAAGTTTTAGGCTATAATTTGATGAAAGTATTTCACGGAAAGGAGCAGGGATAATGATTCTGCCTTTTGGATCTAAGGTGTAATAATGTTTCCCGAAAAATCCCGGCATTTATCCTCCACTTTCTACCACTTTACTCCACAATTAACAGTATAGGGGTCTGTAAATAGGTTGTCAAGAGAAAAAATAATACTTCTATATTTTGTGGTTTAAGATAATACAACTACTATCTATTGGTATAAATTAATAAATTTTTCATGCAGGGCCTTTATCTTCAAAACAGCAGGCTTGAGTATCCTCAAAATTTTAGCAAGCGACAAAATTCAAGAGTGCCATGTTGCAACCGCCATATTTTTGCAATCCAAAAATAACTTTTAGAGAGAACAAGGCAACATGGCATCTAAGGAGTCGCACTAAACCTTCTCAGATACCCAAGCCTGCTGTTTACCCCTTGCCCCTGTTTTTTCACTGTTCACTTTCTTTCCTTTGCATCCCGAATAACTCGGGACAAGTCCTTGCATCTTTCATCCTCATCCTGTATCTTTTAATTAATGGTTAACCTGACTGAGAGGTTCTTTAATTATCTGGCAGTTGAAAAGGGACTTTCCTCAAACACGCTGGAATCATACAGAAACGACATCGGAAAATTTCAGGATTACATTAAGAAAAATGACAAAGACCTGAAGAGTTTTTCCAAGAGTGACCTCCTTCTGTATTTGAATCACCTGCGTGACCTCGGCAATCAGACGCCTACGGTTGCAAGAAACATATCCGCCATACGCGGGCTGTGCAAATTTATGCTTCTGGAAAAAATCATAGATGAAGACCCCATGGAAAATCTAAGCACGCCAAAGGGCTGGAAACATATCCCCCAAATTCTCGGCGCGGACGATGTCTTTTCCCTCATAGAAAAACCTCAGAATGAAAAATTTTCACTAAGGGACAGTGCCATGCTTGAGCTTCTTTATTCTTCAGGCTTGAGGGCCAGCGAGATAATTAATTTAAAGACGGATGACATTAATTTTGAGGCGGGTTTTATCACAGTGATGGGCAAAGGCTCAAAAGAAAGGGTTGTGCCGGTCAATGAGGCCGCGATGCAGACAATAAAAAAATACATTCAGGAGCTAAGACCGAAACTGCTCAGAAAAAAAACAGCGTCTGCGCTCTTTATTGCAAAGGGCGGAAAGCCCATGACAAGACAAAGATTGTGGCAGCTTATTAAACTTTATTCAAAGGGTTTTTCACAGAACGTATCCCCGCATACGCTGAGGCACTGCTTTGCAAGCCACCTGCTTGAAGGCGGGGCGGATTTAAGGACCTTGCAAAAAATGCTGGGGCACTCAGACATTTCAACCACACAGATTTATACCAAGGTCACGCCTGAACGGCTCAGGAAAGTTCACAAAGAACATCATCCGAGAGGGTAAGAATGCAGGCATTACTTAAAAGGTATAAATAGTCGTTGTGTCCATAGACAAATGTTTTGCATTAATCACTCATAGGCAACATGGTATAATAGTATGAAAAAGGAGAGGTTATGATAAAAACAGATAAACTTATTTCAGAA
The DNA here is from genome assembly GCA_016212185.1 of Nitrospirota bacterium. Taxonomy (NCBI): domain Bacteria; kingdom Pseudomonadati; phylum Nitrospirota; species Nitrospirota bacterium. The sequence goes on along the minus strand of JACRGX010000095.1, from coordinate 32,828 downwards.
GCCATATCGTTGCCCGTAGACATCAGAGCGCTGCTCGTGAATAAGTTATTAGACACTTTGAATCCAACAAAAAAAGAAATTGATAAATTATGGGCTAAGGAGGCTGAAAAAAGAGTTGCCGACATTAAAACAGGAAAAGTAAAAGCAATTCCGGGGGAAAAGGTTTTTAAAGAAATTAGTATGAGGAAAGAAGGGACGATTGTTTATGCCACATGGACAGGCAGTAACCCGCCCCGCTGATTTTGTCGTTAAATCAAAATCTTATTCTTCCTGCAGACAACGCGGCCTTCTTTTTTAATAACACCGCCAACAAAATCCAATTTATCTTTTGAAGAAAATTCTTCCAAGGAATAGCCTACCGGCTGGATGTCAGCCTTTATACCCCATAAGAATTTTTGCAGCATCACCTGTGCTTTATAATAAGACTTGTTTTTAAATTTACTGGAAAATATTGCTATATCTATATCGCTGTCAGGCCGCGCCTTGCCTTTTGCCTGTGAGCCGTATAAAACAGCAAATTCCACAGGGATTTCCCTTTGAACTTTTACGAGATAGTCTCTTAAAACCCTTTTTACTTTTTCTTTAATTTGAGCCATTTATAAACATCCTTTGTCTTTTTTAATAAAGCATCCGCTTTCTTTTTATTTATAATCTTTCCCATTTTTTCTTTCATCTCCGGATAACGTGCTTTTATGTTAAACGGATTCAATTCAGTAAAAAAATCCTTCTGTTCTTCTGTCAGTTCAATTTCCAATTCAGCACATAAAGTCAGAAGGTTATGCGTATATGGCGGAATTTTATTGTGTTGTTTTACAAATAGCCCCTTTAATGCCTTTTCAACAACCTGATGACACATAAAACCTACATAAAGATACCGCCCGCCATTGAACATTACTCCGGCTGTCTTTAAATCGTAATTCGCCACATTGAACCAGTAATCAATTGCTTTTTGTTTATTCATTTCCTCATCTGCCTTTTTGAAATTGCCTTTATGAATATCGTCCAGTATCCCGCCAAGCTCTTGGCAATACCTTGAGCCTTTTCCCATCTTTTCCAAAACATCCCTTATCTTTTCTGCTAAGAAAAAGTCTATCAAAAAAGCATTGAAAAGTCATTGGAAATATTTACAGAGGCAGCAAAAGCTCCGAAACACTGTGAACATATAATGACCAATGCCTAACCCAATTAAGTTTCAACAAAAATCTCCATGTAGTTTCAGAAACTACCTTTTTGTATTTGACAAATATTTAAATATTGCTTAATCTACCCATAAGGAGGTGGGTTATGGGAAAGTTAATAGTAGAACTTCCGGATGTAATACACGGAGAGCTTAAAAAGAAAGCTGCTTCTCACCGCAAGACGTTAAAAGCTATCATTACAGGGTTAATCAGTGAATACCTGCATGTAAAAGACAAACAAGAGCATATACAGAAAACAGGTCTATGCGGCAGATGGGATGACAAACGGTCTGCGGATGCAATCATAAAAGATATTAAAATTCACAGAAAATGGTTTATTAAAAGGAAAAACTAAGTGGGTAAATTTATTCTTGATACCGACATGTGCATCTACTGGTTAAAAGGCAATGAAAATATTGAAAAGAATATAGTGAAGAATGGTTTTGAAGAAGTTTTTATTACTGTTATAACTGAATGTGAACTTTTTTACGGCGCGTATAAATCCATGAAAAAAGATAAAAACCTGGCGGTAGTTGAAGATTTAAAAACCAAGATAAGCACGCTGCATACTGTTAACGGTGTTCCAGCGGCATACGGGCAAATAAAGGCTGAATTAGAATCAAAAGGGGAGCCGCTGGATGATGCGGATTTACTTATAGCGAGCATAGCCCTGCAGAATGATGCGACCCTTGTAACAAATAACACCGCGCATTTTAGAAAAATCAATGGGCTAAAAATAGAAAACTGGAAGTAATTTTAGAAAATAAATGCAAATCCCCTACTTCTTTCTCACTGCCAATTTGTTGAGCGCATTGACATAAGCCTTGGCCGCGGCGATGATGATATCCGTATCCGCGCCGTGCCCTCTGACAGCCTTGCCGTCTTCTTCAAGCGACACAATCACCTCGCCAAGCGCATCCGTGCCGCCTGTAATGCTTTTGACCTCAAATTTAAGCAGACTGCTCTTTGTATCTGTCACAGAGGCAATGGCTTTATATATCGCGTCAATCGGTCCGTCGCCATGTTCCGTGACTTCCATTAATTCATCTCCCATTTTTAATTTAACGGCAGCAGTAGGCTGCTGGCTCATTCCGGATGTTATATATAAATCAATCAGGCTATAAGTTTCGGGTATCTTCGTCACCTCGTCAGAGACCAGCGTCTCAATGTCCTCGTCAAAAATGTCCTTTTTCTGGTCGGCAATTTTTTTAAACCGTTCAAATGCAATGTTCAGCTCTTCATCGCTTAATTCGTAGCCTAATTCCTTAAGCCTCGTCTTAAACGCATGCCTGCCCGAATGTTTGCCGAGAACGAGCTTTGTCTTATGAAGCCCTATGGTCTCAGGAGTAATAATTTCGTATGTGGATTTATCCTTCAAAAGTCCGTCCTGATGAATGCCTGATTCATGGGCAAAGGCATTTGCGCCCACAATTGCCTTGTTGGGCTGAACCGATATGCCTGTTATTTTAGTCACAAGCCTGCTGCTCCTCATTATCTCTTCTGTATGTATCTTTGTATCCGCATTAAAGATGTCGCGCCTTGTCCTTAGTGCCATGACAACCTCTTCCATAGAGCAGTTGCCTGCGCGTTCTCCAATGCCGTTAAGCGTGCATTCAATCTGCCCTGCGCCGTTCAGCACTGCTGAAAGTGAATTAGCCGCCGCAAGCCCGAGGTCATTATGACAGTGCACTGAGATTACCGCCTTATCAATATTCTTCACTTTATCGCAGACAGCCTTTATCAATGCGCCGAATTCATTCGGAATGGTGTACCCGACCGTGTCCGGTATGTTAACCGTTGATGCGCCGGCTTCAATAACGGCCTCAATCACTTCGCAAAGATAACTTACATCGCTTCTGGTTGCATCCATCGGTGAAAATTCAACATCCTCAACAAAACTCCTTGCAAGCCGGACCATCTCAACCGACCTCTTTAACGCCTCTTCGCGGCTTACCCTGAATTGATGCTTAAGATGAATGTCAGAGGTGGAATGAAACGTATGAATCCTTTTCTTAGGCGTATCCTTAAGCGCCTCCCACGCCCTTTTTATGTCCTCTTCCTTGGCCCTCGCAAGACTGCATATTACAGGGCCTTCAACCTCTGCGCCTATGGTCTTAATCGCCTCAAAATCGCCCGGAGAGCTGATTGCGAATCCGGCCTCAATTATATCTACGCCGAGGCGCGCAAGCTGTTTTGCAAGCTGTACCTTTTCCTGCACATTCATTGACGCGCCGGGAGACTGCTCGCCGTCCCTGAGCGTTGTATCAAAAATTTTAATTATTCTCATTCAACTTACCTATTCAAGATAGTTCAAATTTGTTTAATATTGTTCAATATGGTTCAAGCCGTTTAACGTTGTTCAAGATTGAACGGCTTAAACAATTTAAACAACGTTGAACCTGTTTTTGTTTAAACGATTCAAACTATGTTGAACTTGCTGTATTGGGTCTCCTCTTTTTATAAAACATCACTGCATTCTCAATAATTCCCCATAGCATATAGCACATAGCAAAAATAAAAATCATGTTTTCCGGATGCATGGCCACAAGCACAAGCACAATCACAAAAACAACTAAAATCCAGAACGGTTTTCTCCTTTTAGGGTCAATCTCCTTCAGCCCATGATAACGCAGTGTGCTTACCATGAGTATCGCAAGCACAAAAATCAGTGCAAGTATCAGGTAATTTTTTCCCCCCAGACTGCCCCACATTTCATGATAAAATAAAACCGATGATGTTGCAATGGTAGCGGCGCCCGGTATCGGCATGCCTGTAAACGCCTTGCTTTCTGCAGAGCCCATCTGGACATTAAACCTCGCCAGCCTCAATGCGCCGCACATGACATAAAGAAACGCAGCGCCCCAGCCAAAACGGCCGAAGTAATGAAGCGACCAACCGTAGAGAAGAACTGCAGGGGCAACGCCGAACGCGATAAGGTCTGAAAGCGAATCAAGCTCAATGCCGAATTTTGTCGTGCTGTGAGTCAGCCTTGCGACCCATCCGTCAAGCCCATCAAAGATATTGGCAATCAGTATAGCCCATGCCGCATGTATGAAACTGCCTTTAAAGGATGCGAGTATCGCATAGAAACCAAGAAACATCCCGCAAAGCGTCAATGCATTCGGAAGTATGTAAATGCCTTTTCTCATCTGAAAATACCTTTAACCACAGAGAACTCAGAGAAAATATTCATTGTAAATTTGCATTTTGAAATGATAATTGATAATTTTGCAATAAAACACTCTGTGCCCTCTGTGGTTTTCTTTTAAATTATTTATTCAATTACGCCTAATACGCTTTCCCCTGCCTTAACCCTGTCACCCAATTTTACCTTAATATTAGCATTTAATGGCAAGTAGACATCAAGCCTTGAGCTGAATTTTATCATACCAAATCTCTCGCCTCTTTTTAGTCTATCGCCTGCCTTAACCCTGCACACCGCCCTTCTTGCTATAAAACCCGCCACCTGCCTTACAAGTATCTTCCCTTCATTGCCTTCCAAGACCATTGCAATATTTTCATTGAGCATGGACGCCTCATCCTTGTCCGCAGCAAAGAATCTGCCGGGCGTGTGCTTCACTGTCTTTACAACACCGTCGCACGGCGCCCTGTTTACATGGACATTAAAAGGCGACATGAAAATGCTTATCTTGATATAATCCCCCTCGATCCCCTTTATCAAAGGGGGGTCGGGGGGGATTATATCACCATGAATTTCCTTAATTAAAATGACTCTGCCGTCTGCCGGAGAAACGAATAAGCCCTTGCCTTGTGGGACTGTCCTTTCAGGGTCGCGGAAAAAATAGAACATAAACAGCGTAAGGACAAAGAAAAGTGCAGTCGGCCACAGTAGCCTTACAACTGCGGCTACAAGCGTGATGAAGATGAAACCAATGATGAAAGGATAACCCTCAGGAGCGAATTTGAACATAATTTTAGTGAACAGTGAACAGTGAACAGTGAACAGCTACTGAATACTATTCACTAACGACTATCAACTGCATTCATGCTTTTGATTTATCCACAAGTTTGCCTTTTTTAAGCCACGGCATCATTGCCCTGAGTTTTGCCCCGACTTCCTCTATGGAATGTTCCTCGCCTTTTCTCGTGAGGGCATTGAACACAGGCTTATTGGCCCTGCATTCAAGTATCCATTCCCTCGCAAATTCGCCTGACTGGATTTCACTGAGGATTTTTTTCATCTCTTTTTTGACATCAGGAGTTATGACACGCGGTCCCCTTGTCAGATCTCCGTACTGGGCCGTGTTGCTGATTGAATATCTCATGTTGGAAATCCCGCCCTCGTAGATTAAATCCACTATGAGCTTGACCTCATGGAGGCATTCAAAATACGCCATCTCAGGCGCATAACCCGCTTCAATAAGTGTTTCATAGCCTGCCTGAATAAGGGATGTAACGCCGCCGCATAAAACCACCTGCTCGCCAAAGAGGTCTGTCTCTGTCTCTTCCTTGAATGTGGTTTCAATAACACCTGCCCTGCCGCCTCCGATTGCAGATGCATAGGAAAGCGCCACTTCCTTTGTGTCTCTTGAAGGGTCCTGATGAACTGCGATAAGGCACGGCACACCGCTTCCCTTTGTATATTCAGACCTCACAAGATGCCCCGGTCCCTTAGGAGCAGCCATGAAAACATTTATTCCAGGAGTCGGGACAATCTGCCCGTAATGTATGTTAAAGCCGTGCGCAAATGCAAGATAGGCGCCTTTTTTTATATTCGGCGCTATTTCATTTTTGTAAATATCCGCCTGATATTCGTCAGGCAAAAGCATCATTATCACATCAGCCTCTTTTGCCGCTTCAGCAGGCGGCATTGCACTGAAACCGGCTTTTTTTGCCTTATCAAGGCTTCCGCCCTTTCTGATGCCGATAATGACCTTTACTCCGCTTTCCTTCAGATTATTGGCATGGGCGTGTCCCTGGCTCCCGTAGCCCATGATGCAGACCGTTTTCCCCTTCAGCATATTCCTTTTAATATCTTTATCGTAGTAAATCTTTACCATAACTCCTCCCTTTTTATTTCTTCGCCTTTTCCCTTGCAATCGCAACTTTTCCGGTGCGCACAAACTCTTTTATCCCGAAGGGTTTGATGAGTTCAATAAACGCATTTATCTTGCCTTCATCTCCTGTGGTTTCTATTGTAAATGTAGAAAAGCCTGAATCAATAATCCTGCCCCTGAATATCTCGGCCAGCTTCAGCACCTCAATCCTGTCTTCCTTCCTCGGAGAAACTTTAATAAGCACCATCTCCCTTTCAACATGGTCTATCTCCATAAAGTCAACCACCTTGATGACATCAATAAGTTTATTGAGCTGTTTGGTTATCTGCTCAATTATCTGGTCGTCGCCTGTGGTGACTATGGTCATAATGGAAATCTTAGGGTCAATCGTCTCCCCGACTGAAAGGCTCTCAATGTTATAACCCCTGCCGCTAAAAAGCCCCGATACCCTTGACAGCACGCCGAATTTGTTTTCTACAAGCACTGAAATCGTATGTCTCATTTATTCTCCTATAATAAAAATCGTTCAAGTTGTTTAAGCCGTTTAAACTGTTTAAACCGTTTGAACGGCTTGAACTTTTTTTATTTCACCGCCTTTAGTTTTTTCTCTTCCTTCTTCTCTTCATCAAACATCATCTCATTTATCGCAGCGCCGGCAGGAACCATCGGATAGACCTTTTCCTTCCAGTCAACAATAAAGTCCATAAACACAGGTCTGTTCTTCACCTTAAGCGCCTCTTTTATCACAGGAACAACTTCCTCCGGTTTTGAAGCCCTCAGCCCTACTGCGCCGTACGCCTCCGCAACCTTGACGAAATCAGGATTACCGGATTCAAGATGTGTATGCGAATAACGCTCTTTGAAAAACAGTTCCTGCCACTGTCTGACCATTCCCAGATAGCCGTTATTCAGGATCGCTACCTTAACCGGCAATTTATTTATCACCGCAGTTGCCAATTCCTGTATGTTCATTTGAATGCTTCCGTCGCCTGCCACGTCTATGACCAGCTTGTCAGGGCAGGCAAGCTGGGCTCCTATTGCCGCGGGAAAACCATAACCCATGGTGCCGAGCCCGCCGGAGGTAAGAAGCGTCCTCGGCTTGTCAAATTTAAAAAACTGCGCAGTCCACATTTGGTTCTGTCCGACCTCTGTGGCGATTATTGCATCGCCCTTTGTAAGTTCATGCAGTTTTTCTATGACAAACTGCGGCTTTATTTTTTCCTCATCATAAGTGTAATGAAGAGGCCTTTCCTGCTTCCATGCCTTTACCTGCTTCAGCCACGACTTTCTTATTGCATCCCACGGCTCTTTAACGTCCTCTTTAATGACCTTAAGCATATCCTTCAGCACATGCCTGACATCGCCTACAATCGGGATGTCCACCCTTAGGTTCTTCTTGATTGAGGTCGGGTCTATGTCAATATGGATAATCTTTGCATGAGGCGCAAACGATGCCACCCTTCCTGTAACGCGGTCGTCAAACCTTACGCCTATGCCTATCAATAGATCCGCTTCCTGGACAGCCATATTGGCATAATATGTGCCATGCATTCCTAACATTCCCAGTGAAAGCTCGCTTGTGCCGGGAAATCCTCCAAGCCCCATGAGCGTCATCGTTACAGGCACCTGCGTAATCTCCGCAAGCTCCCTTAATTCCTTTGAGGCGCCTGAAAGTATTACGCCGCCGCCTGCCATTATCACAGGCTTTTTGGCCTTGGCTATCTCATGCGCCGCCTGTTTTATCATCCACTTATTGCCCTCATATGTGGGATTGTAGCTCCTGATTTTTATGTGCTCGGGCCATATGAAATCACCCTTGCCTGCAGTAACATCCTTGGGCAAATCAATGAGCACGGGACCCGGCCTTCCGGTTGATGCAATGTGAAACGCCTCCCTCACCGTCTGCGCAAGGTCCTTCACATCCTTAACAAGATAATTGTATTTTGTGCAGGGTCTTGTAATTCCGACTATGTCCGCCTCCTGAAAGGCGTCGTTGCCTATAAGCATTGTCGGCACCTGTCCGGAAAAAACAACCATAGGTATTGAATCCATTGACGCATTGGCTATGCCTGTAACAGTATTTGTCGCGCCTGGACCTGACGTCACTATTGCAACGCCTATCTTGCCGCTGGCCCTTGCATAGCCGTCAGCCGCGTGAATAGCGCCCTGCTCATGCCTTGTGAGGATAAGTTTTACGTCCTTTTCGTCATAAAGCACATCAAAGATATTGAGTACCACGCCCCCGGGATAGCCGAAGACGTGTTTTACGCCCTCTTTTTTCAGACAATCAATTAAAATTTCAGCGCCTGTCTTTTTCATTTAAGCTCCTTCATAAAGTGAATAGTCGTCAGTGAATAGTTCTGTCATTCCGGCTTGTCCGGAATCTCTCCCTGTTTTGTCGTTCCGCACTTGATGCGGAATCCAGTATCTTTCTGGATTCCCGTTTTCACGGGAATGACACGCTTTTGGCATAACTTCACATCTTCAATCTGTTCACTATTCACTGTCTTTAAGTACCGCCCCTGTGCTTGCAGATGTGACAAATCTGGCATATCTTGCAAGCCATCCTTTATTTATCTTCGGCTTAACCGGTTTAAGGTTTTTAAGCCTGTCTTTTATTTCCTTATCACTAAGCAGGACATCCATTTTTCTTTGAGGTATATCAATATGAATCAGGTCTCCGTCTTTTAAAACTGCTATCGGCCCGCCTTCCATTGCCTCAGGCGAAACATGCCCTATACATGGTCCCCTCGTGCCGCCTGAGAACCTGCCGTCTGTAATCAGCGCCACGGACTCGCTTAAGCCCATACCGGCAATGGCAGCGGTAACGCTGAGCATTTCCCTCATCCCGGGACCGCCTTTTGGTCCTTCATAACGGATGACTACAACATCGCCTCCCCTGATCCTGCCTGCAAGCACTGCCTTCATGGCGTCTTCCTCTGAATTAAAAACCCTTGCCCTGCCTTTGTGCCTGAGCATCTTCTCAGCCACAGCGCTCTGCTTTACAGCCGCACCGTGAGGCGCAAGATTTCCCCTTAGGATAGCAATGCCTCCTTCTTTGTGATACACGTTATTTAAGTGCCTGATTACCTCGCTGTCCACAATCTCAGCCCTGTTTGCAATATCATAAATCTTTTCCCCTGAAAGCGTCATAACATTATTCAGAAGAGGCTTAAGCCTTTTAAACACCGCCGGGATGCCTCCGGCATATTCAAGGTCTTCAAGGTAATGCGTACCGCCGGGAAGCATATTTGCAATATGCGGCGTTTTTCTGCTCAGTTTATCAAATGCCTCAAGGGGCAGTTCCACACCTGCTTCATGCGCAATCGCAGGTATATGCAGAACCGTATTCGTAGAGCCGCCTAAAGCCATGTCAACCATTATGGCGTTTTCAAACGCCTTCCTCGTCAATATCTTTCCGGGCGTTATATTTTTCTTCACAAGCTCAACTATCCTCTGCCCGCTCTGAAATGCAATCCTGCGCTTTTTGGATGATACTGCAAGCGCAGTTGCACAGCCCGGAAGGCTCATGCCCAATGCCTCTGTAATGCAGGCCATTGTATTGGCCGTATACATTCCCTGGCACGAACCGGTGCCCGGACAGGCGCACATCTCAAGCTCCTGCATCTCGGAATCGCTGATAAGTCCTTTTTTATATTTTCCTATTGCTTCAAATGTGTCATTGACAAGGGACAGCCTCCTCCCCTTCATGCGGCCTGCAAGCATTGGCCCGGCAGTAACTATGATTGAAGGCACATTGAGTCTTGCCGCTGCCATAAGCATGCCGGGGGTAATCTTATCGCAATTCGTAAGAAGCACCAGTCCGTCAAGCTGATGAGCGCCTGCAATGGTCTCAACCATATCTGCAATAAGCTCCCTTGAAGGAAGGCTGTAGTGCATCCCTTTATGACCCATTGCAATGCCGTCGCAAATGCCGGGAATGCCAAAAAAGAACGGATAACCGCCTGCCGTGTGAACCCCTTTTTCAATGAACCTTTCAAGGTCGCGCATGCCTGTATGTCCGGGAATTATGTCAGTAAAGCTCGTGGCAATGCCTATAAACGGCTTGGACATCTCAGAGCGCGGTATCCCTGTGGCATACAATAAGGCCCTGTGCGGAAGCCTCTCAAGTCCTTTTTTAATTAAATCGCTTTTCATAATCAGTCGTTAGTGAATAGTATTTAGTGAATAGCAGAAAAGGCAGTGAACAGTCGTTAGTATTTAGTGAATAGTTAAAAAACTGTTCACTGTTCACTATCAACCGTTCACTTTCTTCTTATATTCCCTTATAATCTCCGCCATGCGGTCTTTTTGCGCCAGTTTTTTCTTCTGTATCTTTTTTCTCTCTATTTCATCTTCGGGCGTAAGATACTTAATCTTATCAATCTCAGCCAGCCTTTGTTTAAGGACTTTGTGCTCTTCCTCAAGCTTTTTGTATTCTTCATTTTCCTTTTGCAGAATTTCTTCAATTTCGCCGTCCTTCAAATGGTATCCCCCCTTTTCTTTAATTTTATTGATTTGAAAATTATCATATTTTATCAGAAAAATACAAGGAAATACATAAGTTTGTATCACCTCAGCCGGGGTAATTTGATTTTACGGCATGATAATTATTATACTCATACAGTATATCATGATCTCAATCATCATCCCAACTTATAACTCCGAACGGTTCATGCCTGCCCTTCTGGGCTCGATATTTAAATCAGAATTTAGGGATTTTGAGGTAATAATCGTAGATGACTGCTCTACTGACAGCACTGTAAAAACCGTAAAAAACTACCCTGTAATGGTATTACAATTAGAAAAAAACTCAGGGCCTGCCGTTGCAAGAAACATCGGGGTAAAGGCGGCAAAGGGGGATATAATATTCTTCCTTGACTCTGATGTAATTGTGCTGAACGGCACTGTTAAAGAGGTGCATGATTACTTCCAGAAAAACCCCTCGGCAAACTGCGTCATAGGAATATGCTCCACCAAGCCGTTAAATAAGGGGTTTGTGCCGAAATATATGGCTATGTTTGAATATATTCATTTAATTGGAACCAAAGACAGCAAAGTGAGCGTATTTGCCCCAAGGTGCGGCGCCGTAAAAAAGGATTTTTTTGAAAAAATCGGCGGATATAATGAATCCTACAAGGGCGCGGATGTTGAGGACTTTGAATTTGCCAGACGGGTCAATAAGACCGACAGCATCACGCTTGATACAAAGATGATGGTGATACATAAATTTGCCACCTTTAAACAGGCTGCAAGGAATTATTTTAAGCGCACGGTAATGTGGGTGCATTTATTTTTCAGGGAGAAAAAGCTTGACAATGCAGGGCCTACGGCGCCAAGCAACGGCATAGCGGCGCTCTGCGCCTTTTTAAGTTTTCTGTCTTTGTTCTTCATCCCCTTTGCCAGCGCGGCAAAAAATGTCTTTATCACCCTGCTGATTATTTTTCTGATTGCCAACCTGAAATGGTGGAATTTCATGCGGAAAGAGGCAGGTCTTTCGTTTGCAATAAGGGCGCTTTTTTTAAACTATTTCATGGGCTTAAATATCATGACTGCGGCAATGTATGCCGCGGTTAGCTATCCGTTTTACGAAAGGGGTCAAGATTTAAAAAGATCGTAACTCGTTACGCTTAATGCGTTACGAGTCACAAAGTTTAACTCCTAAATTACAAAGCTAATGGAAAAAAATCTGGTTGTTTTAGCATATGCAAATGCAAGCCCGTTTCCCTATCACGCATGGACTCCGCTTGCCATCCTTTCCCTCGGCGCGTACCTTGAACAGCGCGGCATAGAGGTTGAATATTTTGACGAAAGGATTCATAAAACAGAGCGGTTCAGGGAACTGGTTGGGAGGAAACCCCTGCTTATCGGTCTCTCAACCATGACCTGCTTTCAGATTAAAAACACACTAAGGCTTGCCAAACTTGCCCGTAAAATCAATCCTGAAATCCCGCTCGTCTGGGGTGGAACCCACCCTTCCATGATGGCTGAGCAGACGCTGGAATCAGAATTCGTGGATTTTGTGGTAAAGGGCGAAGGCGAGCAGACCCTGTTTGAACTTGTGCAGGCCTTGCAAACAGGCAAAATTGATTTAAGCAGTATTGACGGGCTGGGATGGAAGGGGAGCGGAAAAAACATTCAGAACAAAGACAGGGACTTTCTGGACATAGAGACCCTGCCGTTTCCCTACGATGGCAAAGGCAGGGAAATCCTGAATGAATATCTCAGGAAAACCGAGGACACCCTTGAGAACATAGGCTATGAATCATCAAGGGGCTGCCCGCATAAATGCGGATTCTGCTATAACGTTTATTTCCATAAAAATGTATGCAGGGTAAAAAGCCTTGAGAAAATCAGGACTGAACTCCTCAAGCTGAAAGAACTCGGCGTCCGCAAGATGACATTTTATGATGACACCTTTTTAGCCGGCAGGAAGGAAGTCATGAATAATATCTGCGACCTCCTGAGGGTACTGGATTTTAAGTGGATAGCTAATGTAAGGATAAATACATTTACCCCTGAACTGCTTCAGAAATTTGCAGACAGCGGATGCGTATATCTGTTTTTCGGCGTAGAATCGCCTGACGATGAGGTGCTTAAATATATCAGGAAAGGGCAGAACAGGCGTATGATTGACGAGGGCATCAGGGTGGTTTCGCAGGGAAATATCAAAACACTTTACTCCCTCATAATAGGACTGCCCAATGAAACAGACGAACAATTGCAGAGGGTTCTTGATTTTGCGGATGAAATAAGGAGGAGGCATCCCGGAGCAGAAGTGCCTATTCAGCCCTATGTGCCATTGCCCGGCACTCTGCTGTATCAAGAGGCGCTGAAGGCAGGGTTTAAACCGCCTACGCACCTTGAGGGATGGAAAAACTTTACAAATGACGAGGTAAGAAACCCGTGGGTAAAAAATCCGAGGCTGCTGAATGCCATTTACATAAACTCCTTCCTTGCGTTCCGTTATGACAGGTTCCTTAAATCCTTCTGGAGCAATCTTGTTTTCGGTCCTCTGCACAAACTGTCACTCTGGAGATGGAAGCACAGGAATTATAATTTCTTTATTGAGCTTTATTTGTACCTGACCTATAAAAGACTCGGAAGGTTTTTTATATTTCTGGAAAAGACGTTTAAGAATAAGTAAAAAACCTGAGGAAAGTCCGGTTATCCGCGCCCCGACAAGAATCTCAAAAAATCTCTTTCTTGATACTGCCGAATCGTCAATCAGCAATATTTTCTTTTTATCCATAATTTTTTACATTTTATCAGAAAAATCTGATATTTCAAAGTTATTTTTTTAAAAAATCAAATTCCCAATTTCCATATAGTTATCATTCCTGCGTAGGCGGGAATCCAGGGTTTTTAAGGTCCTGGTTCCCCCGATTAAATCGGAGGACGACGTCTGGATCCCCCGGTCAAGTCCGAAGCGGATCTCCGCGAAGGAGTCGCATCGACCGGAGGATGACGAATACTGAGTTTTCAGACAGGCTCCACAAGTCGGGAATCCTTCAGCGCTTCCCATTGCCGCTTTGTTGTAATATAATTAGTCATGCCTAAAATTGCCATTCTGCCTGATTTATTAATAAACAAAATCGCCGCGGGCGAGATCATAGAGCGCCCTGCCTCTGTCGTTAGAGAACTGATTGACAACTCTATAGACGCAGGCGCAGAGAAAATCACTGTAGAGGCCCTTCACGGAGGCAAAAAACTCATAAAGGTATCTGATGACGGCGCAGGCATGAGCAGGGAAGATGCTCTGCTGTGCCTTGAAAGGCATGCCACAAGCAAAATTAGATCCGACGACGACCTTTTCAATATATCAACGCTCGGTTTCAGGGGCGAGGCACTGCCCTCCATCGCCTCTATTTCTAAACTTACGCTTATAACCTCAGCAGTAAATTCCAGCGCCGGCACAAAGATAGAAATCAATGGAGGAAAGGAAAAAAATATCACGGATGCGCCTGCATATGCGGGAACTGCCGTTGAGGTAAGGGATATCTTTTACAACATCCCGGCAAGGAGAAAATTTTTAAAGACCATCCCCACAGAGCTTTCACACATTATTGACACAGTCATCCAAAAGGCATTCCCGTGTTTTGAAACTGCATTTACCCTTAAACATAATAACAGCGATATTATCAATGTGCATGCCGTTAAGGGCCTTAAGGAAAGATTCATCCAGCTTTACGGCGAAGAGCTGTCAGGCGAATTTCTTGAGGTAAAAAAAGACGCCGGACACATGAAACTATACGGCTTTCTGTCATCACTTGATTTTACAAGGGCGGGCAAAAGCTACCAGTACATATTTGTCAACAGGCGCGCGGTAAAAAATCCTACTGTAAATCATGCTGTCTATGCCGCTTACAGCGGGCTGATTCCTAAAGACAGGCATCCTGCGTTCTTCCTGTTTCTTGACATAGACCCTCAGAGAGTGGATGTAAACGTCCACCCTGCAAAGCGCGAGGTCAGATTTGAAACGCCCGAGGAAATCCATAGATTAGTGGAGTCCGCAGTATATGACGCACTCAGAGGCGGGGCAGTGTCCGGCACGCAGGACAAAGGGGTAAGCAATGCCTCAATGCCGGGATTTACATACCCAAAACCGTCAGGAAGCGGCTTTTATAATCCATCTGTTGTTCAGGAACAGCATGCAAAAGATTTTCAGCCAGGTTTTTTTGCCGAAGAAGCCTTTGCCCGTCACAAATATTTTCATATCGGAGAATGTTTCATTGCCGCTATTGCCGACAACAGGCTTATTGTCATTGACCAGCATGCGGCGCATGAAAGGGTCCTTTATGAAAAATATTTAAAAAAGACTGCAATAGAAACAGAAAACCTGTTTCTTCCCGTGAGGGTGGAACTGCCTCCAAGAGAATTTAATATCATCATGAATCATAAGGGCCTTCTGAATGACTTCGGGCTTGTTGTTGAGGAATTCGGAGGGCATGATGTGATTATCAAAACAATCCCGCGGGAGCTTAGAAAAGCAGACCTCAAAGGACTGCTTTTAGATATTGCATCAGGCATAATTGAAGAAGAAGGGACCGGCGCAAAGGGCGCGCCTGAAAAAGACAGGCTCACACACGGCATAGCGGCAAGGCTTGCCTGCCACAAGTCCGTAAGGGGAAGCGAACCCCTGAATGAGATGGAATTATCAAAACTTCTTTCAGACCTTGATAAAACAGAGTCGCCTGACAAATGCCCGCACGGAAGGCCTACAAGGATTTTTTTCCCGCTTGATGAGCTGAGGAAAATGTTTAAAAGGAAGTAGCTGAGATTGCTTAGTCATCCCGAATCATCGATGACATCAACTGGTATCAGCCCTCTATTGAGAAAGTCTCCCTAATAATGTAAAATCATAAAGCTGGAGGTCGCTTTTTATGAAAAAAATCTATTTTCTTTTAATTATTATTTTCCTTACGGCTTATGGCTGCGGCGGGAAAGACAAGGTAAAGCCCTCTGCCGATTCCCAGACGGCGCAGGAAGTCATCCGCATAACAAATGCAATTAAATCAGCATACGAGCAGAAGGACACAAGTGCGCTCAGGGAATATCTTCTGCCTGAATTTGCGGATGAAATCAAAAAAGAACTTTTCTTTGAAAAAGCCGGCTTGGACTTCACCTCCCGTATGGTAAGAATAACCGATTCATCCGTAATGGTTACTATTAACTGGCAGGGGGACTGGAAGATTAAGGGCAAGACGGTGAAAAATCTCGGCTCAAGCGTCTTTATATATCAGGTAATGACAATGAAGTTAGCGGCAATAGACGGAGATAATCCGTTTATAGTCCCGGGGAAAGAATAGTTAAGAGTTGAGAGTTGAAAGTTAAGAGTGACGGACATAAGAATAATATTGAGCTTCAGGTTTTAAAGCTTAAATTTTTACTTGCATCTTGAATCATGAATCTTGTATCTATTTTTTTAGCTATTCACTTATAACTGTCTTTTGAAAATGCCGAAGTGGCGGAACTGGCAGACGCGCCAGGTTCAGGGTCTGGTGGGAGCAATTCCGTGCGGGTTCAAATCCCGCCTTCGGCACCATGTCCCTGTATTTCCCTTTCTATACCATTCCAGTCATACTACAGGTGCTTCATATTTATTTGAAGTAATCCAGGGATAATGCTAAAATAGATGAGCTAAAATCATGGATAGAAAACAACTTATTCAACAAATAGAAGGCTTGCGGGAATCGCGGGTAATCACGTACTTGACGAGTGATCGACAGGGGCCGTTTAACGCACGGATTGCTATGGATGTGATACCGTTTATAAGCAAGCAGCTTCAGACTATCGGTAACATTCAAAATATTGACTTGTTTCTCTATAGCGCGGGAGGGGACACAATGGTCCCGTGGAGGCTGGTCGCCATGGTCCGTGAATATTGCGATAAGTTTTCTGTGCTGGTCCCTTATAAAGCACACAGTTCGGCAACAATGATTGCACTCGGTGCGGATGAAATTGTGATGAGCAACCTCTCTGAACTTTCACCTATTGATCCTTCAACTGCAAATGTGTTTAATCCTCTTGATCCGACGAATCCTCAAAACAGAATTCCAATAAGCGTAGAGGACGTGATGGCATATTTCGACTTAGCAAAAATTAAATTCGGAATTAAAGGAGATGAAGAGCTTTCAAGAATATTCACAAAATTTATTGAATCGAACCCACAAATCCATCCATTAGCACTTGGGAACGTGAATCGTATCCACAACCTTATCCGTATTCTTGCAAAGCGACTCCTTAAAAGCCACAAAATACAACTTAAAGAAGATGAAATTGAGAAGATTGTTGATTATTTTACGGAAAAGCTGTATTCCCACCAATATCTCATTGGAAGGAAAGAGGCGTATGAAGATTTAGGCATCAAAACAATTGTAAACGCGAATGACATCCTTTCGAAAGCGATGACTAATCTGTATGAGGAATATAATAAAGAATTAGAATTCGGGAAAATATGGAATCCCGAGAATGAACTTGGGCTAAATGCAGTACAAAATAAGAAAAATTACAAAATCGCTTTCATTGAAAGTCAGCAATTGTCAAATTATTATGAGATTTCTGCTGACTTTCGAAAACAGCAGGTGAATGTCGTACAACAGACACCGCAGGGACCGGTACAAGTTCCGCAGGAACAGGTCGGATTTCGGATTGTTAGTCAAGGCTGGAAATAATTAATGTGATGGGGGTCAAGTCTTTACTTTTAGCGTTTTTTATAATGCCATTTTGCTATATACTCTAAAAGTTAAAACCTGCCCCTGCTTCTTTGCGAAGCCTACAAGAAAACCTCAGCGCTCTTTGTTTTTTTTATTGTACTCAGCAGATAGTCTTTGAATTTATTGGGCAGGAGCCATCTGATGCCGAATTTTTCAGCCCATTTTATAAGTCCCTGATCCGCTGTAACAAGCAGGGCATTCAGCTCTTTTGCAAGCAGTATCAAATCAACATCCTCTTTGCTGTCAATTATCCCTTCCCTGAGAGCCTCTCTGTACTGCCTCCTCAATTCCTGAATAATTTCCTTTTCATCTTTTTTCTGCACGCCTCTGACTGCCTTTTCAGCGGCCCTGAGCCCTTTGTTAACCCTCTCTCTGGTTTCCTCAATAAATTCATAAAGCAGAACCGAGGGGAAAAAAAGCTCGTGCTTGTTAGGCGACTTTTGATGAAGGATTGTAAGCAGGTCGCCTGTAATCCTGTCAGGCTCTATAAAATTCAGAAGCTCCTTGAATATGGATGACGGCATGTAAAAATCAAGCGTGGGAATCTGCGCCGCAAGAAAGAGAAAACCCTCAAGCGCTTTTGTCGGAGTGTCTCCGAAATCATTGCGCACATCGGGGTTTACAAACAGGCTTGTATCAAGGACTACCTTTTCTCTGCTAAACTTTACAGGTTCCATCAAGGTCAATGGTGAGTGTATTCCATGATTTGCATTCAGGGCATCTGCCTACCCAGTCTTTTGTGATATAACTGCATTCAGAGCAGCAGAAAGGCACAAGGAAGAGTTTTTGCACCTTTAATGCCTTTTTAAATTCCGCAGCAGCCCTGTCGTACTGCATGTGTTTTTCATAAATATTGCCAAGAAGCGTGTGCAGGTCGGGATAATCCACTGCCGTGGTATCCAGCACGGCAGTAATTCTCTCAAAAGCATAATCTATCATTTCAAGGCGGTAATACAGCTTTGAAAAGAAAAACTGAAGCTTTGGATCCCTTGGATTGTTCTGGATCACATTCTGATAAATGTCTATAATCCTGCCCGGCTCGCCGGCATCAATTAACAGGTCCTCAAGCCTCAAAAGAAAGACCATGGCAGAGGTGGTCTCAAGTCCTTTCATCAGGATATCCTCGGCCTCCTCAATATCCCCGCCCCTTAAATATGACTCGGCAAGCGCAAGATAGGCGGCTACGAAATTTTTATCAAGTTTTATAATTGCCCTTAAAGTCTTTTTGGCCTTTTCTATGTCGCCTTTTTCAAGATAATGCCGTCCAAGTTCATACTTGTAGCCGATAAGATTTTTGTGCTCTGTCTGTTTTTCTTTCTGCGATATGTCGCTTTTAAGGATTTTATACTGGGTATCAAGCAGCTCCTCCCAGTTTTTGTTTCTTTCATGAATCTCCCTCTTCCTGAAAAGCGCCATGGGATTTTCCTCATCCATCTCAATGATATTGTCAAGGTATCTTAATGCCTCCTGCCATTTCTGCTCCGCCTCAAAGACCTTTTCAAGGGAAAACAGAACCTCAATGCTTTTGGGACGCACTTCCTTTGCCTTTGAGTAAAAGTCCTTTGCCTTGAGCATATCGCCTGTTACAAATGCAATATCGCCGAGCCTTAGCAGTGAATTCAGATGCTCGGGCTGTTCCTCAACAATACCGTTAAAAATTTCAGATGCCTCATCGTACCTCAACGCAATAAAGGCATCCAGCGCCTTTGAATATAATTCCTGTATCTGAAGATCTTTTTTATGCCTACGCATGCCCTGCCAGTTTTCAATATACTGCTTCAGATCCCTGACGGCAGTTATCACAAGCATTGCAAGGGCGCCGAATGCGCTGGAGATGAGGATTAAGGCGACCTTGGGGACTTCGTAAATATGCCCGGCGCCAAGATTAAGGGTGATTGTTTCTTTATTCAGGATTGCGAGATAGCCGAGTGCGGTTATGAATACTATAAAAAGGAATACTACAAATTTAGTCATCTTTTCGGATCTCTGCCTTTGTTTTTCTTATACGGAGCGCAGCTTTCACTGGTATCCTCGGTGCGTCAAGCCACAGTTTTTCAAGTTCGTAATAGATCCTCGTATCATCATCAAAAATATGGATTATCACATCGCCGTAATCCATTAAAATCCACCGTGCGGAATCAACTCCCTCAATGCCGAAAAAACGTATCTTGTCCTTTGAAAAATTTTCCTTTATCGCTTCTGACAATACTTTTATATGCGCCGGATTGTCACCGGAGCAGATTACAAAATAATCCGCAATAGTCGTAAGGCTCCTTAAATCAAGGACTGCTATATTCCGGGCTTTTTTATTTGAGGCTATTTTTGCAGCCCTTATAGCCTTTGTTTTACTGTTTAAGGGTCTCCCCCCTTTCTCTCAGTTAACAGTAAACAGTGAACAGTTAAGACAAAAAACTATAAAAACCTATTCACTAAATACTGTTCACTATTCACTCTATCTATATATCTTATTTGAAATTATATAGGATTCCACTGAATCAGGCAAGAGGTATTTTATGCTTTTCCCTGAGCGTATCAGCCTTCGGGCGCTGGATGCCGAGATGTCAAGCCCTGTAATCCTGCAAAGGAATATCTTACTGCCTGAGCCTGCCTTAAAAGACAGGGAAGTTTTGTCCCCCTTATCAAATCCCCGCAGTGTCTTCACAGCGCCTCCCTTAAGATACGGGGAGGATGCCAGATCAGCAAACGAAAAACCGGGTCTTGAGATTACAACTATGTTTGCAAGTCCGAGGAGTTTGTCAGACTCTTTCCATAAAGGCAGGTCAAGGAAGGCATCAATGCCGAGAATAAAAAAAAACTCTGCGTTTTTAAATTTACCCGTCAGACTGCTTAATGTATCCACAGTATATGACACACCGCGTCTTTTTAATTCAATGTCTGAAACATCAAAAAAAGGATTTCCCCTCACGGCAATCTTTGTCATTTCATAACGGCGGCCTCCGGAAGCAAGTTCAGGTTTTTTAAAAGGTGGTTTGCCTGACGGGATAAAAAGTATCTTGTCAAGCTTAAGCATCCCGCGCACTTCCTCGGCAGCCCGCAGATGTCCGTAATGTATGGGGTTTAATGTGCCGCCGAAAATGCCGAGTCTCATGTTATTCTACTTTCTTAATAGCTACAAAAGTTCAAAAAAGGGAATAAATCTAACACGTGTCTGTCCTATTTTTTCTTCTTCCTGATAACTAAGATTAACAACCCACGCCTCTTCAGGATTATACCTGTTTAGGAATCCCCTTAGCGAGCGGGCGACAACTTTATCTTTCAACTCCTTACATTTTACTTCAACAGGTATTACTTTGTCGCCCTTGTTTATAATGAAATCAACCTCTGCCTTATCCTTTGTCCTCCAGAAGTGTATAGTGCTGCCGTCATGTCTTATCCTTTCGGTTAGTAGAGGATATATAAGATTTTGAAAGAGAAATCCCATTTCAGATAACGTCCTGTATTTGCCGAATCTGCCAAAACTGAAGTTCCTCATTCCAATATCATTAAAATATATTATAGGCGACTTGCTTATCTCTTTTCTCAGGTTTCTGAAATAAGGCGTAAGCCGTTTAACAATAAATGTCTTCTCTGCATAAGTAAGATAGTTTTTTACAGTTTGAACAGATATGCCCAATGTGGAGGACAGTTCATTAAGATTTATAATATTGCCGACTTGTCCCGCTAAAAGCCTTATTAAATTTCCGAATGCGTCAATGCGTTCTACCCGTAAAAGATAAGCAATATCCTTTTCAATATAGCTTCTATAAATCTCATCTAATATTTTCAGCTTCTCCTCAAAGGTGTCTTCAAGGATAACCCTCGGATAACCCCCGAAATTAAGATACTCCATAAGGAGACTCAAACCTTCCGTCTTATTTATCTGAAAAATTTTATTAAGCCTGTCCTCATATTTATATTCTGTTTTAAAATCTACAAACTCCTTCAGCGAAACTGTATTAAGTTCAAATATTCTTTTTCTGCCTGCGAGGGATTCATGCACTTTCTCTTTCAATTCAACACTGCCTGAACCGGAAATTATGAATTTATAGGGCGTCTGCATATCATATATGCCTTTAAGAAAAATCCCCGCATTCTCTCTCCTCTGTATTTCATCAATGAAGACATATCCCTTCCGGCTGCCTAACTCAAGCTTTATCCTGGACAAAAAAGCTGTCTGTGAATTGAAATGGGGCAGGTCTCTTTCAAAATCAAGACTCAGGAATACAGTCTTTTCACCCTTTTTTTGCAGATAATCCTGAAGCTGCTGCATTAAAGTGGTCTTGCCTGCCTGCCTCGGCCCCACAATCAAAGACATTTCCTTTTTGGCAAGGTGAGCGACCAGTTCGTTAAAAATGAACCTTTTAATAGGCATAATTCATTTTAACACGAGAAAAATAAAAGTCAAGTTATTAATTAATCGGATTAACTCTTCAACGCGTAGCATGCGCTATTTCTTTTGAAACTTTTATCTTTTAGTGATAATCTACAAGAAAAAATGAATGGGGGGAATAAAAAAATGAAAGGGACAAATGTCAAACTTGCGTTATTTACAGCATTAATCTCAGGACTGACTGCTGCCAGAGCAGTTGGCGATTTTAGTTATCAATCAATCAGAGTTGGATTGAGTGTCTTTTCTGCCCTCGTAACAATAATCGCTGCTACAAATCCATGGGATTAATCGTGTTAGAATACGGAGTCAGACGAGTTTGTTGAGTTTCTAAAAAGAGCAAGATTAACAGGGTAATTTTACCTTTATCATTAATAGCCTAAGGCTATCAAGTCTCACAGCCCCATCATGATGTGATTTTATTTTTTACCCATTACGCATAACGCATCACAGTCTTTTATTCCCTTATCTGCCCGTTCCCGAGCACAATGAATTTCATGCAGGTCAATTCCTCAAGCCCCATTGGTCCACGCGCATGAATTTTGTCGGTTGCAATGCCTATCTCAGCGCCGAGACCGAATTGATAGCCGTCATTGAGCCTTGTTGAGGCATTTACAAAGACCGCAGACGAGTCAACCTCTCTTAAAAATCTCATGGCTTTTTCATGGTTGGTTGTAACTATTGCGTCAGAGTGCGCGGAGCTGTATTTTGCAATATGCCTTATCGCCTCATCCATGTCTTTTACAATTTTTATGTTCAGGATTAAATCAAGATATTCTCTGTAAAAATCCTCTTCATTGGCAAAGGCGAGTGATGCGTCCAGCTTTCTGCTTTCAGGACAGCCCTTAAGCTTTACCCCTGCTTTTTTAAATCTCTTTACAATCCCGGGGAGGAAGGCTTTTGCAATTTTTTTATCCAAAAGCATCGTCTCCATCGCATTACAGGTGCCGGGCCTCTGCACCTTTGCATTGAAGCATATGTCCTCAGCCATTTTTAAGTCAGCATCGCTGTCAACAAATACATGGCAGACACCTTTGTAGTGCTTGAGCACTGGTATCCTTGAATTTTCAGTCACGGCCCTTATAAGCCCCTCGCCGCCTCTTGGAATTATCAGGTCTACAATCCCCTCAAGCTTAAGCATTTCCATTATTGCTTCCCTGTCCGGAATGTCAATAAAGGTAATCACGCCTTCATGAATGCCGTGAACTCTTGCAACAGACCGTAAAATATTTACGATCGCCTTGTTTGAATTAATTGCCTCAGAGCCGCCCCTTAAGATAACGGCATTGCCTGCCTTCAGGCACAAGCCTGTGGCGTCTGCCGTGACATTAGGCCTTGACTCATAAATTATCCCTATGACTCCTATGGGCACGCGCATCCTGCCTACCATCATGCCGTTCGGTCTCTGCTTCATCTTTTCTATTTCACCCACAGGGTCAGGCAAAGCAGAAACTTCCCTCAGTCCCTGCCCCATTTCCTTTACCCTCTTCTCATTAAGCGTAAGCCTGTCAATAAGCGCTTTGGACAAGCCCTTTTTCTTTGCTCCCTCAATATCTTTTTTGTTGGCTTTAATCAGCGCTCCGGACTCAGCCTCCAATGCCTCAGCCATCTTTATCAGAACATTGCTCTTCTGCCCTGATGAGACATTTGCAATAGCCCTTGCGCCTTCTTTAGCCTCTTTAGCCATTTTCAAAACGTATGATTTTATATCCATAAAAAAGCCTCCTGTTCATTATGGGTTCAAGGATTCAAGGGGTCAAGGGTTCAAGAAAAAATCTCACCTGAATCCTCACCTGTTTGAGCCCTGATTTGAATAAGTTTACCAATATTCCCTGAGAAATTCTACAAATATTACGCCCTCCCCTTGTAGTATCAGCAAAGACTTGTTATTATTATCTAAGTCATATTTTTAAAAACTATCGGAGGGAATTTTGTTTGTCTCAATAGTCGTGCCGCTTTATAACGAAGAGGAAAATATAGCGCCCCTTTATAACGCCCTGAAATCCGCCATGGATAAATCAGGCAGGGCCTATGAAATACTCTTTGTTGACGACGGAAGCGCTGACAAAACCCCGCAAATGCTTAAGCAGATTGCGCAAACCGACGTCAATGTAAGACCTCTGTATTTCAGGCGCAACTTCGGCCAGACAGCCGCCTTTGCCGCAGGCTTTGACCATGCAAAGGGCGATGTAATTGTCACAATTGACGGCGATATGCAGAATGATCCTGCGGACATCCCGAAACTCCTTTCAATGATAGGCGAATATGATATTGTAAGCGGATGGCGGCGCAGGAGAAAAGACCCGTTCCTTACAAGAAGGCTTCCCTCAATGATTGCCAACTATCTTATAAGCATGGTTACAGGCGTTAAACTTCATGATTACGGATGCAGTCTTAAGGCGTATAGGGCAGATGTCGTAAAAAATATAAATCTGTATGGAGAAATGCACAGATTTATCCCAGCGGTTGCAAGCTGGTACGGGGTGAAAATTGCAGAGGCTGAAACAACGCATCACAGCAGGCAGCGAGGGAAATCAAAATACGGGATTTCAAGAACGCCGAAGGTCATTCTGGATTTAATTACAGTGAAATTCCTTCAGAGTTTCTCAACAAAGCCGATTCAGGCGTTTGGCCCCATAGGGCTTCTGTGCGGTCTCGCAGGTATGGGCATCTCGCTTTACCTGACAATCCTGAAACTCTCCGGGCAGGCAATAGGCGGAAGGCCCCTGCTTCTTTTAGGAGTGCTGCTGATAATTGTCGGGATTCAGCTTATAGGCATGGGGCTTCTGGGTGAAATGATGGTAAGGGTTTATCATGAAAGCCAGCGCAAGCCGATATATGTTTTGAAAGAGGTGGAGATTGAAAAAAGCTCTTAGTATAATTGTAAAAATCCTCATAAGCGGCGCCCTTCTTTATATATTCTTTAAGCAGGTGGATATAAAATCAGTCGGCAATATTTTAAAGCACACTGACCTGCGTTTTTTTATATTAAGTTTCCTTGTCTATGCTTCTCTCCTCCTTGTCTCAACAAAAAGGTGGGCGCTATTTCTGCCTGGAGGGCTTAAATATTCAAAGCTGGTCTCACTTTATTTTATCGGCTCTTTTTTTAACACGCTCCTGCCGGGAATTGTCAGCGGAGACGCCCTGAAGGCGTTTTATCTTTACAAGCATACAGGCAAAGGGACGGGGGGCACATCACTCGCATCGGTTTTCATGGACAGATACATGGGTCTTACCGCCATGATATGCATAGGTTTTTTTGCATATATTTTAGGGTATTCCTATATGAAGGCTGCAGGAATGGTTTGGTGGGCCATCCCGTCATTTGCCGCCGCATTTTTATTGGGAAGCATTGCCCTGTGGACCATAAACTGGGGAAAGATAAAGGCGCTGAACACATTTTACACCCCCCTCATGGAATACAAGAAAGAGAAAAAGATAATTTACATGGGACTGCTTTACGGATTTATCATTCAGATAATCGGAATCACCAGCGTTTATATACTCTCTTTTTCAATTAATCTTAACCTGCCGATTATTTATTTTTTCATTTTCGTGCCTATTATAAATGTTGCGGCAGCCATCCCGATCTCTGTCTTTGGAGGCTCAGGCGTGAGGGAGGCCGGCTTTATCATACTCTTTGGAAGCATCGGGGTTGCGAAGGAAGATGCGCTAAGCCTTTCACTCCTTTTATTTGCAATCATGTGTTTAATAAGCCTGATCGGCGGAATAGAATACCTGCGGGTGGGAAAACCAAAGGAAGTTAAGAGTTAAAAGCTGAATGCAATTATTCCTTAACGCCGAATATAAAAACAGGAAGAGAAAAAATCAGTATCCCGCTCATAATCCAGAAGGCATAAAGATAATTAAGACTTGCAATTAAAAACCCCGCAAGTATGGGACCTGCGGCATGACCGATGTCAAATATTGTACCAAATGTTCCCATTGCAACCCCGAAATGTTTTTCCTTGCATATGTCGGCAACAAGCGCGGCAGAGGATGAGGTCACAAACGCCTCGCCAAAGCCGAAGAATACCGCCGCAATCATAAGCGGATAAAAACCTTTTAAAAGCGGTATCACTCCAAAAGACACCGCACATAAAATCATCCCCGCTGTTATTATGGATTTTCTCCCGTATCTGTCAGACATTTTCCCCATAACAGGCTTGGAAATTATAGTTGTAAGTACCTGTATACCCCAGAGAAGTCCTGCCTGAAACTCATTAAGCTGTGCAGCCGTTACTGCATAGATTGGAAGAAAAGCCTCCAATGCCCCGACTGTCATATTCTGAATGCCTTCCATGTTTGATGTGATTACAATCCTCCTGTCGCTTATCACCTCTTTTATACCTGATATGAAATTGCTAAAAGATTCTTTAAGCCCTTTGCCTTTTCTGACAGGCTCTTCGCCCTTTAATAATCTCAGGGCAAGGATTAATGACATCAGGCCTGCAAAACCGCTTACAATATATGCCCTGTGAAAATCAGCGAGTGACGGGTCGACTGCGCCGGGGAGGCTGTGAAGAATGAACCCGCCTGCGGGCGCGCCAAGGAGATTTCCGATGATTGTAATAGAGGAAAACCACGACAGCATCTCGCCCTTTTTTGCGCCTGCGGTATCCGCGACAACCGCCATGGACACAGGCCCGTATATTGCGGTTGCAAGTCCATGTATAAACCTTACTGCAACCAGCATGGAGTAATCCTTCACAAAAAGATAGGCAAACGGCACAAAGGCGAAAACCAGGATGCCTATCAGCATTGTCTTTTTTCGCCCGATTACATCAGACAGCGCTCCAGCAGGCAGTTTAAACAAGATTCCGGTGACTGTTGATATACCTACGATAAACCCTATTGCCTCAAGTCCTGCGCCGAGATACAGGGCAAAGAGCGGAAGCACCGGGCTTCTTGCAAGCGAATAGGAAAACCTCGCAAAAAACCCGACCATGCAGAGAGATGCAAATTGAGAAAATAGCTTATTCATATAACATTAAACAATATATTACAAAGTTCCTTGCATAATTTCAGATTGACAATAATTCCATTTTGTTAAACAATGTAACTAATGTCTGAAATAAATATCTTAAAGGCGCTGGAATACATAACCAGAAACAAAAAAAATGCTGTCTGGTTTTGTATTGGGATTATTGCACTCTATTGGATTGCAGATATTTTGCTTGATACCTTTGTTTACAAAGATACTTTGTATTCTGCATCTCCTCAGGAACTCTATAATCACCTGCTGACTAGCGCTCTTCTTATTTTTGCGGTTTATGCCGGATTACTCCTGAATAAACGCAAAAAGACAGAGGAAAGACTGCTGAGAAGCGAAAAAAATTTCTGGAACCTTTTTGAATCAGCTAACGATGCCATATTTATTCTGGATTCTGAAGGGAATTTCATAAACGCAAACTCAACTGCCTATGAGCGTCTCGGCTATACCAAGGAGGAATTGCTGTCCAAGCATATAACGCAGTTAGACTCGCTGGAATTTGCCGCCCGTGTTCCTGAACGGATAGAAGCGATCAAAAAACACGGGAAAGCCGTATTTGAATCCGCGCACGTAAGAAAAAACGGCTCCGTCATGCCTGTGGAGATAAGCTCCGGGATAATAGATTTTGAAGGCAGGAAGGCATTTTTAAGCATAATCCGCGATATCACAGAGCGCCGAAAGACCCATGAAACCCTGCAGGAAACCACCCGCACACTTCAGTCTCTCATGCAGGCATCGCCTCTGGCTATTTTAATGGTGGACCCTGAAGGGAAAATTAAATTCTGGAGTCCGGCTGCCGAGCATATGTTCGGCTGGAAGGCAGAAGAAGTGCTCGGGCTTCCTAATCCCATTGTTCCCGAAGATAAACGTGAAGAGTTTAAGTCCTTTATGGAACGATTGCTTAAGGGTGAGTCTTTTACAGACATGGAGCTAAAACGTCAGAAGAAAGACGGAACGCTTTTTGATGTCAGTCTTACGACTGCGCCTGTGCATGATGTTGAAGGCAGGATAACCGGCATTATGGGAATCATAGCCGACATCTCCAAACGCAAAAAAATGGAAGAGCAGATTTTCCAGATTCAGCACGACTGGGAGGATACCTTTAATCTCATTACTGACATGATTACAGTACATGACAAGGATTTTAATATTATCCGCGCCAATAAGGCGGCTGAAAAACTCCTCGGATTGCCTTTCTTAGATGCCGCAAAGGCAAAATGCTATGAATATTATCACGGCACAGGATGCCCGCCTGAGGGGTGCCCAAGTTGTCAAACCCTTGTGACGGGGGTGCCGGCCGTCAGCGAAATGTTTGAACCTCACCTGAACAAGTTTATTGAGATACGGGCTATCCCGAGATTTGACAGCAATAATAATTTAACCGGGTTAATACACGTTGTCAGGGACATTACAGAACGGAGAAAACTTGAAAACCAGCTCCGCCAGTCGCAAAAAATGGAGGCAATCGGCCAGCTTGCAGGAGGAACTGCACACGATTTTAATAATATCATTACCGCCATAATAGGTTATGCAAGCATAATGAAACTGAAGGTGGGAGCAGATGATCCCTTAAGGATTTTAATTGACCAGGTGCTTTCCTCTTCTGAAAAGGCGACAAATCTTGTACAGAGCCTTCTTGCATTCAGCAGAAAGCAGATAAGCAATCCTGAGCCTGTTAAAATCAACGAGATTATCAAAAGCATTGAGAAGCTCTTATCAATGGCTGTCGGCGAAGATATTGAACTGAAAATAGAATTAACGGAAGATTTAATTGTAACTGCGGACATTGTCCAGATGGAGCAGGTGATAATGAACCTCTGTACAAATGCGCGTGATGCGATGCCCGGAAGAGGAACTTTAACCATCAGAACAGGCGCGGTGGAACTTACAAGAGATTTTATAACGGCGCATGGTTACGGCGAAGAAGGCAGATACGCGCTTATCTCAGTTTCAGATACAGGTACAGGCATGGACGAAAATACAAGAGAGAGGATATTTGAGCCTTTCTTTACAACCAAAGAGTTTGGAAAGGGCACAGGACTCGGTCTTTCCATAGTCTACGGTATAATCAAACAGCATAAAGGCTATATCACATGTCAAAGTGAGCCCGGCAAAGGCACAACTTTCAACATATATCTGCCGGTAACCAAGTCTGCGATTAAAGAAATACAACCAAGCAAGCCGCCTGAATTGGCAGGGGCAGCCGGAACAATCCTCTTTGCAGAGGATGAAGACGAGTTAAGGAAACTCACAAGACAGATTCTTGAAGATGCCGGATATAAGGTCATAGAAGCAGTTGACGGGGCAGATGCAATAAATAAGTTTATTGAGAATAAAGATATTGACCTTCTTCTTTTTGATGTAATAATGCCGAAAATGGGCGGTAACGAGGCTTATGACAAAATCAGAAAAATACATCCTGACATAAAAGTGCTGTTCATAAGCGGCTATCCTGCCGACTTTATAGGCAAATACGGGGTGCTTGAACAGGGGATAAACTTTATCTCAAAACCCGTTTCGCCGACAATGCTTCTAAAAAAAATTATAGAGGCGCTTGGCAATGGAGCATAAAAACAAAGGAACTGTTCTTGTTGTTGATGACGATGCCCTTGTGCTTGATTCTACTTCAGCCTTATTAAAAGCATACGCCTATTTAGTCGTTTCATCCAACGACGCCGCAGATGCAATAGAGAAATTTCAGGCAGGCAAAATTGATGTCGTGCTGACGGATATTAAAATGCCCGGCATTTCAGGAATTGAACTCCTCAGACGTCTTCACATCATAAATGCGGACACACCTATAATTCTCATGACCGCATATGCAGAGTTGGATACGGCAATCAGCGGTATAAAACACGGCGCATTTGATTTTATACTGAAACCGTATAATCCGGAGTATCTTCTGCACTCAATTGAAAAAGCGGTCAGGTTCAGCAACCTCGTATATTCAGAAAAAAATTACAGGCAATTGCTTGAAAATACCGTCAGGCACAGGACACAGGAATTAGCAAATGCGCTGACAATGGTCAGGGATGTCAGCAGGGAGCTGATTCAGCGTCTTACATCAGTCGCCGAGTTCAGGGATACTGCAACAGGCGCTCACATTTCAAGAATTGGTCTTTATGCGAACAAAATTGCCGAGAATTTGGATATGCCTATGGATTTTATTGAAAAAATAACATTTGCAAGCCAGATGCACGACATAGGAAAAATCGGAATACCTGACTATATACTCCTCAAGCCGGCAGCGCTTACAACAGAAGAATATGAAATCATGAAAACCCATACTGTTATCGGCGAAAAAATACTCGCAAATTCATCATATGCGGATATCCGGATGTCTGCGTCAATTTCTTTAAACCATCATGAAAGATGGGACGGTTCAGGATACCCGAATGGATTAAAGGGCGAAACCATACCTCTTGAGGGCAGAATAGTTATAATCTGCGACCAGTACGATGCGCTGAGAAGTGAACGGCCGTACAAACCGCCCTTCAGCCATGAGAACACTTTTAAAATAATCACCGAAGGCGATGAAAAAACAATGCCTGAGCATTTTGACCCAATCGTATTGAATGCATTCATTAAACTCTCCGGCACCTTTGATGAGATATTCAGCCTTCATCCATAAATAAACACGCCCCATAATACGCCTCTGGCGTTTTATGGGGCGTGTTTATAAAATAATATCGTCATGAACAAAAACTGTGACTACGACATTATTATTATAGGAGCCGGGCATGCGGGATGCGAAGCTGCGCTTGCATCTGCGCGTATGGGGTTAAGCACCTGCATCTTTACCGCAAACCTTGAAGCCATAGGCCAGATGTCCTGCAATCCTGCAATCGGCGGGCTTGCCAAAAGCCACATTGTGAAGGAAATAGATGCGCTCGGCGGCGAGATGGCAAAGGTCACGGACAAGGCAGGCATACAATTCAAGGTCCTGAATAAAAGCAAAGGTCCTGCGGTATGGGCCACGAGGGTTCAGGCAGACAGGGCGCTTTACAGAAAACACATGCGTGAATCCCTTGAGTCGCAGAACGGACTTGATATAAAAGAAGAAGGCATTGAGGAAATCCTCGTCTCCAATAATCAGGTCTGCGGAATTAAGACATCAGGCAGTACTTACAGGGCCAAGGCTGTGGTTGTCGCCACGGGCACATTTTTAAACGGGCTGATTCATATCGGCATGGAAAACTTTCCCGCAGGAAGGGCGGGAGAGCCGCCTTCCATAGAGCTTCCTCAAAGCCTTAAAAATATCGGCTTTAAAACAGGGCGTCTTAAGACCGGAACCCCGCCGAGGCTTGCCGCAGACAGCATTGATTTTTCCGTGATGGGAATTCAGGAGGGTGATGTGCCGCCGCCTCCGATGTCATTATTTACAAAGGAGATAACTAATCCGCAGATGCCCTGCTACATAACTTATACAAATGACACTACGCACAAAATCATCCTTGACAACCTTAAACATTCACCCCTTTACAGCGGCATAATAAAAGGCATCGGTCCCCGCTACTGCCCGTCAATAGAAGACAAGATTGTAAAATTCAGGGATAAGCTCAGGCATCAGATATTCCTTGAGCCTGAAGGCATTGACTCGGATGAATATTATGCAAACGGAATTTCAACAAGCCTGCCCCGCGAAGTCCAGCTTAAGCTGGTAAGAAGCATCAAGGGGCTTGAAAGGGCAGAGATTAAAAAACCGGGCTACGCGATTGAATATGACTTTGTGTATCCGACACAGCTTGCCCCCACCCTTGAGACAAAACTCGTACGCGGGCTTTTTCTTGCGGGCCAGATTAACGGGACTTCAGGCTATGAAGAGGCTGCCGCTCAGGGGCTTATCGCAGGGATAAATGCAGCGCTGAAGATTAAAGGCAAAGAGCCGTTCATACCCGGCAGGCACGAGGCTTATATCGGGGTACTGATTGATGACTTGGTGACCAAAGGGACAAAAGAACCATACAGGATGTTTACCTCAAGGGCTGAATACAGACTGCTCTTAAGGCAGGATAACGCAGACCTCCGCCTCATGGGAAAAGGCTATAGCCTCGGGCTTATCAGCGAAGATAATTATGAAATGTTTCTGCAAAAAAAGTCTGCAATAGAAAAAGAAATCAAGCGGCTCAAGTCCACGCGGATTAAACCCGGAGTCATTAATCCGGTGCTGGCAGAACGCGGAGGCGCCGCGATAAAAGAAGATGCAAGCCTGCTTCAATTGCTAAGAAGACCTGAAGTCAGGTATGCAGATATCGCAAGTCTTTCGCCGTCAAATAACGGGCTTTCTCAAGATGCAGCCGGTCAGGTTGAAATACAGGTAAAATATGACGGCTACATTGCGCGTCAGGCAGATGCCGCCGTGAAATCCAAGAAATTTGAAGAGAAAAGAATCCCTCCTGATTTTGTATTCAAAGGCATACCCGGACTTTCAAGGGAGATTGTTGAAAAACTTGAAGAGATAAGACCCGTCAGTTTAGGGCAGGCGGGCAGGATTCCGGGCGTCACGCCCGCTGCAATCACACTGCTAATGGTGGCGCTGGAAAGAAGACGCAGGGCATAAAAATTTTTTGCCTCCGCATATAGACTGCTGAATATCCTAACCGGTGGTATTAATTATTTGCATTAGAAGATCTTTTCTATGAAATGACTTTAACTCTGTTTCTCTTTGCATCGCTTCAGCCCTGCTTGGAAATTCTTCTGTATATACTAATTTCCATGGGCGTTTTGGCTTAGTATAGCGCGCCTTTCCGTCATTATGCCTTTGTAGCCTGTTCACAACATTATTAGTATGCCCTGTGTACAGGGTTCCATCAAACTCACTCTGTATTATATAAACCGTAAACGGCACAATTTTTATGGCGGGGTGGACGGGGCTCGAACCCGCGACCTCCGACGTGACAGGCCGGCGTTCTAACCAGCTGAACTACCACCCCATAAAAATTAATTTAAAAAAACTTCACTGCATCAACCCTGCGACCTTCCCGACAAGTCGGGACGTTCTAACCAGCTGAACTACCACCCCATAAAAATTAATTT